>JAQCFL010000251.1 GCA_027619375.1 Verrucomicrobiota bacterium
AGTATTCACAGAAATCCGGGGTCGCCGACCCAATTTACCCTTCTTTAACAGCATTTACCTCTTCTTAACAATTGGGGACCCGGTCGGGCGGTCGGGGAGGGAATACGGGAACCAGAGGGAGAAGTGGCGTCGCCCGCAACTGGAGGGGGCTGGGGGTGTTACACCACGGTCAGGATTGGTCCGCGGGGCGGGGAGAATCCCTTTGCCTTTGATAAGTGGAGCAACTAGATTTAGTAAGCAAACGCGAGATGAAAACAATACTTGGGAAACTGGTGACCGGGGGGGTAGTCGCTGCGGCGCTGGCTTTCCCAGTGCTCACCGCAGCAGACGACGACAAGGTCCCGGCCGCCAAACTGAGCGACTGGAAGATCGGCGAGACTTTGCGCGGGGATGTCGTGAAAGAAGAGGACCTCGTCGGCAAGGTCGTGGTGGTCGAATACTGGGGGACCCAGTGAGGCCCCTGCATTGCTGCGTTGCCCCATCTGGTTCAGATGGACAAACGGTATCGCGACAAGGGGCTGGTGGTCATCGGTGACGAATGCCAGGGAAGCACGGTGGAGGACATCGAAGAGGTTGCGAAAGACAATCGCGTCGGCTTCACCATTACGAAAGGCACGACCCGGTCTCCCAGCATGCAGGGGATTCCCCATGTGATCGTCTTTGCGCCTTCCGGCGAGGCTGTTTTTGCCGGGCACCCTGGGGACGACAAGTTTGAGCGGGCTGTGAAAAAGGCGCTCAAGGACGTTGGTGAGATCGCGAAGGAAGGCGATGAGCCGGAAGTCGAAGAGGGCAAGCCGGTGATTGACGAGCGTTCCTGGACGAATGCCGAAGGCAAGACGATCCGTGCGGCCGTGCTGCGCGTCGAGGGAGACAAGGTGGTCTTCAAGATGAACGGCAAGGAGATCCCGTATCCGCTGGAGAAGCTTTCTGAGGACGATCAGAAGGCGATCAAGGAAGCGACCGCAAAGAAGAGCGAGGACGAGTAAGTTCGCGTTCGGATTGATTTACAAAGGGGACCGGTGGGGCCGGTCCTCTTTTTTCGTTCTTTCGCAGCATTTATGGGTAAGGAACGTATAATCATACGAAATGGAATGGGCTGTCCGACACGGGAATTGTGCGAGATTCCTACCCAACATGAGCTGGAGCATTCCGGATCGGCATCAAATGGCCCACCGAGAACGTTGAAGTTGGTCGGTTAAGGGTATCCGAGTAAGGGTTGGGGTTAAGTGCCCGTTGAAGTGTTGGCTGGCGGGGACCAAGCGAGATTTAACACTCTTACTCGCACACTTGCTCCCTTTCTTGAGCGCCACCCTTACTCGGATACCCTTAACCGGATTGCATCTTACGGTCAGGCAGCAACGACAATTTCGCTCGTAGGCAAACCTCAGCTACCCACAGATTCTGCGGAAAACCCTTTTTGGGTGGGACAGGCTGGAAGCCTGTCCGCCTATCGCCGGTTGGAAACCGGGGCTACGTTCTCCAGGAGGAACTGGCAGAGGTCAGCGTAGAGGGGGGTGCCGCCGGTGGAGAGGACGTTGCCGTGGGCGACGGCGGGGACGATCTGGAGGCGTTTGTCGGGGTGGGGGACGGCGTCGTAAATGCGTTGGGCGTGGGTGGGGGGGATGAAGTGGTCGTCGGCACCGTGGAGGATGTAAACGGGGATGGAGAGTTTGGCGGCGGCGAGGTCGGGGCGGATGTCGGCGGGATCGAATCCGGCACGGAGACGGGTGCCGAGGCGGACGAGGCCGGTGCAGGGAGAGGCGAGGGCGTCGGGGAGGGGGTGGCGGGAGTGGGCGCGTTGTTCAACGATGTCGCCAAGGTCGGCGAAGGAGGCGATGGAGATGACGGCGAAGCAATCGTTGCCAGGCTCGGCGGCGGTTTGGAGGGCGATGGCGCCGCCCTGGGAGTAGCCGAAGAGGGCGACGGGGGCGGGGAGGTGGTGGGTTTTTCGGGCGGCGGCGAGGAGTTCGGGGAGGTGGTGGCATTCCTGGTGGCCGAAGGTGGCGTAAGGGGTGGGGGAGTCGCCGTGGCCGGGGAGATCGATGCAGATGCAGGCGAAGCCGGCGGCGCAGAAGCGTTCGGCGATGGGGAGGTGGTCTTCCTTGCGTCCGTTGCGGCCATGGAGGAGGACGATGGTGCCGACGGTTTGGCCGACGGGCGGGAGGGTGAGGCCGCGCTGTTCGAGGGCGGCGCGGAGGTCTCGGGATTTGGTGGCGAGGCCGGGATCGCTGGAGGGCAGCATGATCATGGCGGGGGTGCCGTCGGGGGTGGTGAAGTCGAGGACTTCGAGACCGTGGCCGGATTGGTCGGCGAGAATGGCGCGGTGGTAGTCTTGGACGGCGCGGCGGGCGGGGACGACGAGGGCGTAGCTGCCGCGCTCGGCGAGGATGATGCTGGGCGGGAGGATGATGGCGGCGGCGAGGATGAGGAGGCGTTTGATCCAGCGGCGCATGTAGGGGAAGCGAGGGTGGGCGGGGGAATTGTGTTTATGAAGAGACCAGAGGCCAGTGTTCAGTGTTTAGAAGCCGGAAGCCGGAAGCCGGAAGCCAAAACACAGAGACCAGACGACCGGAGCTGGAATGCGGATGGGGGGGAGGGGTGTTGGACGGGCGGGAGGTGGAACCGCCGACGCCTCGCAGAGGTGCCGCTACGCGGGGCGGGGAGAGGACGGTCAGGCTACTTTGTCGTCGTGGCCGGTGATGACGCGGGCGCCGGGTTTGTCGACGAGGTAGGCCCAGCCCCATTGGAGGAGGACGGCGAGTTTGTTGCGGAAGCCGATGAGGAAGAGGAGGTGAATGAAGAGCCAGGCGGCCCAGGCGAGGATGCCGCGCATCTTGAGGCGACCGGCCTGGGCGACGGCGCAGTTCTTGCCGATGATGGCCATGATGCCTTTGTCGCGGTAGCGGAAGGCGGCGCGAAATTCTGATTTACGCCGGGCGTAGCGGGTGGTGGCGAGGCGTTGGTCCTCGCGGAGGACGGCGGCGATGTGGCGACCCATTTGCGAAGCGGCGGGGGCGAGGCCGGGGACGGGTTCTCCGTCGGGACCGGGGACGGAAACGATGTCGCCTGCGGCGAAGAGATCGGGATGGCCGGGGATGGAGAGAGCGGGGGAGACGAGGAGGCGGCCGCCGCGATCGCGTTCGCCGGGGAGGCAGGCGGTGAGATCGGAGGCCTGCACCCCAGCGGCCCAGATGATGGTGGCAGCTTCGATCCAACGGCCGGTGTCGAGGTGGACGCGGCCGCTTTCGACTTCATCGACGCGGGCTTCGAGGCAGATTTCGACGCCGAGGTCCTCGAGGCGTTGCCGGGCGTAGTCGGAGAGGTCGGGCTGGAAGGGCTTGAGGATGCGATCGCCGGACTGGACGAGGAGGATGCGGAGGTCGGCGGGGTTGATGCGGCGGAAGTCGGCCTTGAGGGCGCGGCGGACGAGATCGGAGAAGGCGCCGGCGAGTTCCACTCCAGTGGGGCCCCCGCCAACGATGACGACGGTCATGAGGCGGCGGCGTTCGTCGGGATCGGCGGAGCATTCGGCGCGTTCGAGGCCGGTGAGGACCCGGCGGCGGATGGTTTGGGCGTCCTCGAGGGATTTCAGTCCGACGGTGTGGGAGGCCCATTCGTCCTTGCCGAAGAAGGAGGTGTGGGCTCCGGTGGCGAGGACGAGGGAGTCAAAGGGATAGGTGTTGTCGGCGGAGCGGGCCGTGTGGGTGTCGCAGTCGATGGTGGTGATGTCGTCGAGGAGGACGGTGACATTGGCGGCGGAGGCGAGGACGCCGCGGAGGGAGCGGGCGATGTCGGGGGCGGCGAGGGAGGCGGTGGCGACCTGGTAGAGGAGGGGTTGGAAGAGGTGGTGGTTGCGCCGGTCGATGAGAGTGACGGCGAAACGGGAGTCATTGGCAAGTTTCTGGGCGCAGGCGAGGCCCGCGAATCCGCCGCCGATGATGAGAACCTTCCTGGGACCGGGCATGGGCCGGGATAGTGGCATAGGAGGGGCGGGTCGCAAGGCCGGGGAGGGGATCTGCGATTCCCGGGCGCGGGGTTTGCCTTGGAGGGGCGGATTTGTCATGACTGGCGGGGCGGGGATCCGCCGGGACGACATGCGTTGCTTCTATTCTCAAGATTTCACCCTCGACCTGCCGGCGGACCATCCGTTTCCGATGGATAAATACCGGGTCTCGAAGGACATGCTGCTGGATTCGCGGATCCTGAAGGCGGAGGAGATCGTGGAGGTGCGGGCGGCGGATGCCCATGTGCTGCAGCGGGTGCATGATCCGGAATATTTGTCGAAGATCTACCATGGGCAGCTGGACCGGAAGGAGCAGATCCTGCTGGGGCTGCCGGTGACGCCGCGATTGTACACGAAAAGCGCGACGGAGGCGGAGGCGACGCGGCGGACCTGCGAGGCGGCGCTGATGGAGGGGGTGGCGGTTTGTTTGGCGGGAGGGACGCACCATGCCTTTCGGGAGCACGGGGAGGGGTTTTGCGTGTTCAATGATGTGGCCATCGCGATTCGGGATTTGCAGGTGAAGCGGCCGGGGATCAAGGTGATGGTGGTGGACACCGATGCGCATCAGGGGACCGGGACGAACAGCCTGCTGGACAACGATCCGCGAGTGTTCACCTATTCGATTCACGTGGGGTCGTCGTCGCCGTCGCGCAAGGTGAACGGCTCGATGGATGTGGAGACGGTGCGGTATGTGGAGGGGGCGATGTATTTGAAGCAACTGTTCACGACCCTGGCGGCGGCGTTGGATACCTTTCATCCGGACCTGGTGATCTGGGTGGCGGGTGCGGACAATCACAAGAACGACCGCTATGGGCAGATGATGTTGTCGTTGAAGGATCTGCAGCGGCGTGACGAGGTGTTGTTGGGGGCGTTTGTTAGAAACCGCATCCCGGTGGCGATTTTGTACGGAGGGGGTTACAACCGGGAGCCGGAGTACACGGCGAAGATTCACCGGAACACGGTGGCGACGGCGAAGCGGATTGTGTACGAGTTCGGGAGGAAGTGATGGCGAGGTCGTATGCGATCGTGGGGGCGGGGGCGGTGGGATTGTACTATGGGGGGCGTCTGGCGGCGGCGGGGGAGGATGTGCGGTTCTTGCTGCGGTCGGACTATGAGGGGATCCGGGGGCGGAGGTTGACGGTGGAGAGTGTGGATGGGGATTTCCGGTTGGAGGAACCGCAGGTGTTTCGGGAGGCGGCGGAGATCGGGCCGGTGGATGTGGTGGTGGTGACGTGGAAGGCGACGGCGAACGGGCATTATGAGGAGGTGATCGGGCCGTTGCTGCATGAGGAGAGCTGTATTTTGACCCTGCAGAATGGGTTGGGGAACACGGAGTTGCTGGCCGAGTTGTTCGGGGCGCGGCGGGTGCTGGGAGGGTTGTGCTTTGTTTGTATCAATCGGCTGGCACCGGGCCTGGTGAAGCATACGGG
>JAQCFL010000252.1 GCA_027619375.1 Verrucomicrobiota bacterium
CTGAAACGGAGGCTGAAGGAAGTGGGGCGGGAGGGGCCGCAGATCCTGCGCACAAAGGCAAATTGTTTGCGGGTGTGTGTGCGGGGGCCGGTGGCGGTGGTGTATCCGGAGGGGGTCTGGTATCACTCCTGCCGTCCGGAGGTGCTGGAGCGGATTGTGGTGGAGCATCTCCTGGGAGGAATTCCGGTTGCGGAGTTTCGGATCCCCTGATCGGGGGGTAACTGGGGCCGAGTTCCTGAAACGACTGATTGTGTTGGGGTCGAGGATATGATTGTGTCGCGGTCGTCACAGAGGAGGTGGCGAGGCAGACCCGAAGAGCCACGGCGTGAATCCCGCGAGAACAGAATACAAATTTGTCATTTCCACCAACCAGCGGGATCGCTTGTGCGAGGAGATCGGGGGACGATTGGGGGTGGATCAGGCACCGGGGAATGAGGGGCGGTATCCGATCATTTCGCAGTATTACGATTCGCCGGAGCGGGATTGTTACTGGGAGAAGGTCCGGCGCTTGCAGAGTCGGCGGAAGGTCCGGGTGAGGATGTATGGGTCGGACCTGGCGGCGATCCCGCCGACGGGATTTGTGGAGATCAAGCACAAGCTGGACGGGGTGGGAGGAAAACGGCGTCTGCCGGTGACGGTGGATGTGGCGCGGCGGTTTGTGGCGGGGGAGCAGGATGCGCTGCGGGACATGCTTCCGACGGTGGGGCGTTCGGGGCGGATGATCATCAACGAGGTGTTCGACATGGTGGAGCGGAACGGGCACGAGCCGGCGATGCAGATCCGCTATGACCGATGCGCCTTCACGACGCCGGACGAGATGTTCCGGGTGACCTTTGATTCGGATTTATTGTGTCGCAGCGGGGTGCATCCGCTGCGCGCTGATGACCCCGACTACACGCAGCAGATTTTGGATCCCGATCTGGTGATGCTGGAAGTGAAGTCGATCGGACCGGTGCCGTATTGGTTTCGGGTCTGGATCGCGGAAGCGGGATTGACGCGGGAGAGCTTCAGCAAATACTGCACGGCAGTGGAGAAGCATGATCCGGTACTCCGTGCCTTGCGGGGGATGCCGCTGACGGCGGCCTAATTTTCATCTATACCCATGACAATACTAGCAACCTTCACTGAGCTTTTAGACGATAATTTTGGACAGGATGTGGCCACCCCGCTGGAAGTGCTCACGGCGACGTGCGTGAGTTTCGTGCTGAACATGCTGATCGGTGCGGTCTACAAGAACACCTACCGGGGGACGCGCTATTCGCAGGACTACGTGCACACCCTGGTGATCATCGGGACGGTGACGACGATCCTGATCATGGTGGTGAGTGGGAGCATGGAGATAGCCTTCGGGATGTTCGCGGCCTTTTCGCTGATTCGCTTTCGGCGTAATCTGGGGCAGTCGCGGGATCTGGCCTTTGTGTTCTTTGCGATGGCCACGGGCATGGTGGTGGGGGCGCGGATGTATCCGGAAGCGCTGGTCTCGACAGCGGTGATTACTGCGGTGGTCTATGTGTTGACGAAGAGTGGGGCCTTTGCTCCGAACAGCGCCTCGCACCAGTTGCGGGTGCGGGTGAACAACGATATTGACTGGGATGCGGCCTTTGGGCCGGTTTTTGAGAAATATTTGGATGCGGTGGAGCTGATCAGCGTGGAGACTGTGCAGGCGGCGATGATGACCGAGCTGCGTTACGGGATGCAGCTGAAGCCGGACAAGAAAACCTCGGATTTCATGGAACAAATGCAGATTGCCTCTGGTAATAACCGCATCTTGCTGACATCAACGAAGAGAGAACTGGACTCCTGATGATGACCCAACGCCCCTTACAAACCCGGAGAGGCTTCACTTTGGTGGAGCTATTGGTGACTATTGCAATTATTGCGGCATTGGCGGCGATTGGGTTCTCGCTGGCTGGCTCGATGAGGCAGAAGGCGCAGATGGCGCAGGCGATGTCGAAGCTGCGCGGGCTGGGAGCGGGGTTTGTGGCCTACACGTCGAGCTCGGGCGGCCTGTTGCCGTATGAGGATTCGCCGGGCAGTGATGACTGGACGACGGCGGCGAAGCCGGAGAACAGCGAGGCGTGGTACAATGTCCTGCCGCGGCAGATGGGGGCTCCGGGGGTGGGGGATCTGGTTTCGACCCCGCAGGAGTTTTACAATGAGTCGCATCCGATCTACATCCCCGGGGCGCCGTATCCGAAGGACGACAAGAAGCTGTCGAAGCCCTACTTTGCGGTGGCGATGAACAGTCGGTTGCAGCGGAAGGATGAGGAAGGGATCAAGGATCAGGGGGCGCTGGCTTCGATCATCAATCCGGTGCGGACGGTGGCTTTTTTGGAGCGGGGCATGCCTGGAGACGAGAAGGTGAACAAAGCGCAGACAGGATTCGATGCGGGACCGAAGGCGAATCCGCGGGCTTTTGCGGCCCGCCACAATCAGCGGGGGATTCTGGTCTTTGTGGATGGGCACGCCGAGGTGCGTCCGGTCTCCGACCTCATTGATCGGGGAGGACAGATCAAGTATCCGCAGGACGACGTGGTGTGGACGGCGGATCCGGACGAGGATCCGAACTGAGTGAGGGTGCGGAAGAGCCGGGAGAAGGGGTGTTTTGAGGCGGTGTGGTGGGGTGCTAGGATTCTTCGCCGCGGTAGCGGAGGAAGAAGCGTGGGTTGATGGCGAGGGCGAGGACGAGGGCCATGGAGATGAGGAGGACATTCCGGGAGATGCCGTAGTGGCGGACGCGGGAGGTGAGGATGGCGGCGAGGAGGCCGGTGCCGAGGACAAACCAGGTGGCGAGGTTCAGGCTGAAGGCGTATTCGATGAAGAGGGCGGCATTGAGGGTGATGAGGCTGATGGGGAGGAGGATCTGGAAGATGCCATTGCGGATGAAGGGGGCGAGGGGATCGCGGTCGAAGACGGTGGGGTGGGTGCCGAAGAGGTATTCCATGAAGTTGGAGATGCAATCGCCGTCAAAGTCCCCGAAAACTCCGAAGAGGTGTTGTTTGGTGGGGTCGTCGATCTGTTGCTGGGTGAAGTAGAGGAGGAGGAAGGTGGTGATGGTGATGAGGGTGGCGGTGAGGATGAATTTGAAGAAGGCTCCCTGACCGAAGAAGTAGTTGGCGGCCATGGCGAAGAGGAGGCGTCCGATGAGGACGAAGCTGCCGCCGAAATTCATGCCTGGATCGGGGTTGGAGGGGACGGTTTTTTCGCCGGTGGAGGGGTAGGTGCCGGTGATGGAGTTGAAGAGGAACATGTAGATGGCACCGGCGACAATGACTGCGGTGGTGAGGGCGAGAGGGGCACTGATGCCAAGATCGCCGAAGTTGTTGATGAACATGTAGGCGCCGAAGAGGGAGCCGGCGGGGCCGGTGAAGAAGGTGATCTGGGACCAGAGTCCGAGGACGAGGCTCCAGACGACGACCTTGGCGGCGCCGGGGATGCCGATGAAGATGAGGTTCTTCCAGGCGAGGACGGAGGAGCCCATGTTCTGGTCGTCGCCGGGGTTGTTGTTGTAGAAAATCGCGTAGCCCAGGGCGAAGAGGCCGCCGATGAGGGCGGCCTTGAAGACGAGGGCGGCCCCGGCGCGGTCGTAGGTGGTCATGCCGCTCTGGGCGTCCTTGCCCGGGGTGCCGACGATGAGGGTGAGTCCGAAGAGATCGACATCGAAGCCGAAGTCGTCGCCGACGCTGCCCAGGAAATCGAAGACCTTTTGGTAGAGTGCGAAGGCGGCGACGGCGAGGAGGAGGGTGAAGATGTAAACGGCTCCCTTGCCATCCTGGGCGAGGGCGCCGAAGGCGATCATGGTGCCGTAAACGGCGATGCTGCAGGCGAAGTAGGCGCCGAGGGTGAGGTCGGCGGGTTGCAGGCGTTGGAGGAAGATCCAGACTGCGCCGGCGAGGTAGTAGACAAATGCCGAGCCGCAGCCGTTGTGTTGTTGGGCGCCGACGATGAGGTATTTGATGCCGGTTTCCTCGTCCTCGGCGAAGGCGAGGGAGGAGGAGAACTGGTCGTCGGTGCCGGGGTTCTCGCCGACGGGAACCTCGAGTTTATCCACTTGGACGAAGTCGTCGGTGCCGGGGGTGCGTTTGTAGACATAGGCCGCGCCATTGCCTTGGAGGGGGGCTCCGACGACGAAGTAGTCACCGCATTCGGCGGAGGAGGAGCCGAAGCCGTCGCCGGGGCTGAGATCGTTTGGCATTTGTTGGACCCCTTCCTGCATGTAGGTGAATGGATCGATGGTGATGGGGAAGAGGGCGTCGTGAACGTCGGCCTGGAGGGTGATGGAGGGGGTGACGCCGGAGGTGTCGAGGGCCATGGCGGAGGAGAGTTCTCGTCCGGTGCGGTCGTAGACGTGGAGGTCGCGGTAGCCGAGGAGGGTGCGGCCGGCGGGGTCCTGGAATTCGACGGTCTTGGTGGTGCCGTTGAAGGTGGGGGTGAGGGTGGCGTTGACCGCAATTTGAACGGCGAGGGAGGCGGGGTGGTTGCCCTGGGGTTGTTGGACGGTGAAGCCGTGTTGGAGGCCCTCGCTGCTGTTGATGAACCATTCGTTGCAACCGGGAAGGCGATTGGCGGAGCTTTGGTTTTCGAAGGCGCTGGGTGCGGTTGATTCGAGGGGGACGTGCTGAGCGTCGAGGAGAAGAGAGATGGCCTGATATTGCACACTCCATGCGGGGGTGGCCTCCGGGTTCAGAAGATCGGAGGAATCGGGTCGGGGGGTGATGGTGAGGCCGTCTGCGGAGTGGGTGCATTGGAAGTTGTGGTCGGGGTTGGTGGCGCGGAAAGTGCCTGGTGCGTCTGCGGTTTGGTAGAACTGGTATTGCTCCTCCTGAGCTTGGTTCATGATCTCCTGCTGGCGTTCGGGGGGGACCTGGGAGTTGTTGGCGCCGGTCTCGAGATTGACGCAGTAAGCGCCGTTGGGGTCGGCGGCAGCTGGATCCGATCCATCCGGAGGGAGGGTGATGCTGGGGAGGGAAGTGAGGGACCAATCGGTGTTGGCGATTTGCTGGGCCTGGAGGATTTAGCCTTGGAAGGTTTGGACGGCGAGGAGAAGGGCGGCGCAGGGGACGGTGGCGAGGCGGCGGGTGCGGAGGGAGGGCAGGAAGCGGGAGGACTTTTTCATGGTGCGTGAAAATTGCTTCGGGGATGGTGAACAACAGATCGAGGGAAGGCAAGAAGATGAAGCTGGGCGGTGCGGCGGTTGTAAGATGTTGACTGTTAGTTTTGGTGAGGGAGGGAGGAGGGAGGCCTTGTGGTTGGTTGATGGTGATCGGTGCCTGGGGTGGATTCGGGGTTCGCGGCGGGACGCCACGGTGACGGCCTGCGGCGGGACGCCGACAGCTACGGGAGAGGCGGGAAGGCTGTTGGGGGGTGCGGCAAGGTTGGGGCTCGCGGCGGGACGCCACGGTGACGGCCTGCGGCGGGACGCT
>JAQCFL010000253.1 GCA_027619375.1 Verrucomicrobiota bacterium
CGGGGGGGCAGGGAAGGGGCGGTGGTGGAACCGCCGACGCCCCGCAGGGGCGCCGCTACGCGGGGAGATGATCGCGGCGGGACGCCGACAGCCACGGGGCGGGGAGGGGAAATGTGGGTGTGGCTGTAACCTTTGGGGGACGTTCCCGATCTTCTTGGTGAAGCCCCGTTGGTGGGGACAACCAAGAAAAAAGAACGACGATGAAAACGATCAATTGGATGACGATGGGGGCCATGGGGCTGTCCCTTTTGGGGGTGGTGAGTTGCGGTAGCGGGACACCACCGGTAAGGCCCACGGCGGGAGGGGCGATTCTGAATGCGGATGCCGGGAAGCATCATCGGAACAGGATGAAGGACTCGCGGATCATCTCGGTGAACGGAGTGAGCGGAGCGGGGAAGGAGGCGCAGGTGGCGGCGGGGTTGACGACGGCGACGGTGCGCTACAACTGGCCGCAGGGTGGGGCGCAGGAAGTGAATCTGAAGTTTCGGGCGCGGAGTGATCGGCGCTATTTTGTGAAGTATGCGGCCTTTCCGCCGAACGTGGAAAAGCTGAGCGGGACGACGGCGCTGTCGACGACAGCGGATGGGTTTGGACAGGCCTCCTTCGGGGTGATGGAGAGATCGATGATGAGTTACAATCCTGTGGAGCGGGTGGCCGGAGCGGCGCTGGGGGCGGCGATACTGTCACCGGCGGTGGTGTTGGGCTCAGTCGATTACTTCTCCCGGATCGGGCAGGACATCGCGGACAAGCGGAAGGCGGCGCAATGGGTGGACATGATGGTGATCTCGGAGAAGGAGGCGGAGGGGGTGGTGCGGTTTGTGCGGGTGTATCCCTCCGGGAAGGTGTTGTGGCAACCTTGGGATGCGTGTAGCAATGCGCCGGGGCACGCGCAGTTGGGGCGGGCTTTGAATCCGCCGATGTTGGCGGAGGGGAAGGCCGGGGATGCGGGGAATGGTTCGGTGTTTCGCCGGCAGGGAATCGAAAATTGAAGTGCTGGCAAGTCCCGGCGAAAGTCCTAGGCTAACGAATCGAATGAGCGGCGAAGCAACCTGCCCGACCTGCGGTGCTCCCTTGGAAGGGGGGGCGCCGAATGGTCTTTGCGCGGTGTGTTTGTTCGGGGTGGGAATGGTGCCGATGGAGGCGGACGATCCTGGTGCGGTGGATCTCATCGCGGAGCAGCCGGGCGACGTGGTGGGGCGCTACGTGTTGGTTGAGAAGGCGGGGGAGGGCGCGTTCGGGGTGGTCTTTCGGGCGGAGCAGCAGACGCCGATGCGGCGGGTGGTGGCGGTGAAGATCATCAAGCCGGGGATGGACAGCAAGGAGGTGGTGATGCGGTTCGAGGCGGAGCGGCAGGCGCTGGCGGTGATGGATCATCCGCACATTGCGAAGGTCCATGATGCGGGGACGACGCCGCGGGGGCGGCCATTTTTCGTGATGGAGTATGTGGAGGGGGCACCGCTGACGGAGTTCTGTGATGCGCTGGGGATGAAGATGACGGAGCGCCTGGAGTTGTTTGCAGAGATCTGCAACGCGGTGCAGCACGCGCATCAGAAGGGGATCATTCATCGGGATCTGAAGCCGGGCAACATCCTGGTGAGCATGGACGATGCCGGGGTGGTGACGCCAAAGGTGATTGATTTCGGGGTGGCGAAGGCAATCAGCATCGAGTTGACGGAGAAGACCTTCTTTACGGTGTTCGGGCGGATGGTGGGGACACCGCAATACATGAGTCCGGAGCAGACCGATTTGAATGCGGTGGATGTGGACACGCGGAGCGACATCTATTCGCTGGGGGTCTTGCTTTACGAGTTGGTGACCGGGCATTTGCCGATCGAGAGCGACCGTCTGACCACGGCGAGTTTTGACGAGATGCGGCGCTTGATCCGGGAGCTGGACCCGCAAAAGCCGTCGCAGCGGGTGGCGAACTTGAACGAGGAGGAGTTGCGGAGTGCGGCGGAGATCCGCGGGATGGAGCCGTCGAAGTTGCGGCGCTTCCTGAGCGGGGACCTTGACTGGATCATCATGAAGGCGCTGGAGAAGGAGCGCGGCCGCCGCTACGACACGGCGCAGGGGCTGGCGAATGACGTGGTGGGGTTTCTGGCGAATGAGCCGGTGAGCGCGGGGCCGCCGGGGGCGGCTTACCGGGTGCGGAAGTTTGTCCGTCGCCACCGGGTCGGGGTGATTGCGGCGGTGTGCGTGGTGCTGGCGGTGCTGGGCGGGACGATCGGGGTGACGACGGGGCTGATCCTGGTTCGGAATGAGAAGAACCAGAAGGAGCACGAACACCTGAAACTTCTGGTGCAGGGAGTTTGGAAGATGAGGGAGGACCAGCCTGGGTCACGGGAGGCGGCGATGGATGCACTGGGGACGGTGGGACGGTATGACCTAGGAAGGATCGACCTTGGAGAAGAGGCGGCGGGGCATCTCCAGGACAGTGCGCGCGACGCGCTGGTGGCCTGCATGATGTGGACCGATCTGCAGGCCAGTCCCTTGTGGGAGGGGTTGGAGTCGTCGTGGGTGCCTGCGGCACTGGATGAGAAGCAGCAGCGGGGGGTTCTTGGTTTCGAGGACGGGCGTCTTGAGGTTCGGGATGCGGGGAGCGGAAAGGTGTTGAAAACCCGCAAGCCCACGGGTTCGGCGCTTGGGGGGCCGTTGCGGATTGATCCAAAGGGCAAGTGGGTAGGGGCAGGATTCGGAACACCGGAAGGTTGGGAGCTGGTGATGTGGGATTGGGCCTCTGGCGCGGAGCATGGACCCGGGGTCAAGGGGGTGGCGGGAGCCTTTGATTTTCATCCGGGCGGTGAGGGCTATGTGATCGGGAGCCCGGAGGGAATCCTGCGGCAGATCGGGGGGGACGGGTTGCAACTGGGTCCGGACCACGCATTGGGAGGAGTTCCGACGACGGTCCGGTTTCGTCCGGACGGGAAGGCGGCGGCGGCGGGGCTCTCGCAGGGGGGGGTGGCGTTGGTCGATTTCGAGTCCGGTGCGGTGACGGTGAGCTGGAAGGAATTGGCGGTGAGTGCGCTGGCCTGGGCGCCGGAGGGTTCGGGAATTGCGGTGGGACTGAAGGACGGTTCGGTGATGATCGTGGAGGAGGGAATGGCACCCTCCCTTCCGCTCGAGAAGCGTCATAACGACCGGGTGGAGCAAATGGCGTGGAGTCACGACGGCAAGTTGATCGCCAGCGGGAGCCGGGATGAGATCCGGCTTTGGGACGGACGTCAGCACAGTCTGCTCTGTGAATACCCGGCCTGGGCCCGGATGCTGGAGTTCTCGGCGGATGACCGGGGGCTCGGACCCGTCACTCCGGAGGCGGATGAGAACAGCCTGGTGGTGCTCCACGTGCAGCAGTCGCCCGCCTGTCAGCGCGCCATCGGGCACCCCGGGGAGGCGATTGTTGCGGCGGCGTGGGTGCCGGAGGATGAGGAGATCTGGAAGAAGCGCC
Organism: Verrucomicrobiota bacterium; assembly: GCA_027619375.1. Lineage (GTDB taxonomy): Bacteria > Verrucomicrobiota > Verrucomicrobiia > Verrucomicrobiales > Akkermansiaceae > JAPKDA01. The sequence continues at coordinate 3,446 of JAQCFL010000253.1, forward strand.
CCTCGGATCCGAGGAAGGTGGACCGGGTGCTGGTGACCGGGGCGGCGGATGGCTTGCGTTTCTGGAACAAGGACGGGGCCGCCTTGAGGAGGGATCCCGGAGTGCGGGTTCTGCCCGGAGGGATTGCGGCGACCCACACGCATCTTTATCTGGCCGAAGCGCACGGCATCTTCCGGGGGGAGATTTCGATGACGGGGGGCCGGTTGCAGGTGGGGAATGCAGAGCAGCTCGCCTCGGTGGAGGCTTCCGGGCAGATCGCGCTTTCCCGCGACGGGAAGCGTCTGGCGGTGGCCTGTGATGACGAGGTGCTGATGTTGGATGCGGAAAGCGGGGCTCGGTTGGGTTCGGCCCGGTCGAGCATGGCCTCGACGGCCTTTGTGGCGCTGAGTCCGGACGGGAACTGGCTGGCGGCGGGGACCCGCGCTGGGAGGGGGGTGCGGTTGTGGGATCTGGCGGTGTCTGGATCGCCGCCGATCGATCTGGCTTTGACCGGACCGGCCAAGGTGGAGTTTTATCCCCTTGAGAAACATCCGGCAAAGGGGACGGTTCTTCCGCCCATGTTGTTGACTGGCGACGCGAACGCCTATCGGTTGTGGGTGTTCACCGGGAAGGCCTGGGTGCCGAAGCCGAAGAATGGGAAGCACCCAAGCGAGATGGCGAATCCGGGGGGACGCATGGCGACGATGGTGTTCAGTCCGCGGGGTAGCGTGGTGGTGGTCTCTTACAACCGGAACAACCTGCAGGTGCTGCACCCGACGGAGTTGCGGGTCATGACGCAGCCGCGTTTCGACAAGCAATGGCCGCTGGCGATGAGTGCGGATGGGAGCAGGATGGCGACGGAGGCGGCGAATGGACGAATGTTCATCTGGGATCTGGCCGAGGTGCGCGAGGAGTTGCTCAGGTGCAATCTGGATTGGAAGGAACTCATAAAGTTCAAGCTCAAGGAGGAGACGGAACCGGTGGAACCGTGACGGCGCCCTCGATAGCATCGCTACGCGATGCGCTTTGCTTTGTGAGGCCCACCGTGGACTGAAGTCCACGGCTAACATCAATCGTCCCTCTGGGACGGGGAGGATGCCAGCCCTCCGAGAAGTGTCTAAAGATCAGGGCGAAACCATCGGACGGCGCGGAGAGACTGTCCCCTGCCCGGTGATCTGTTTTTAAGAGCGGGAGAACAGGGAGATGAGGTATTGCAGTTCCTGTTCGGCGGCGGCCTTGTCCTCGGGGTCATCGAGGGTGTCGCGGAGGGCTTGTTGGAGGCAGGAGCGGTAGCGTTGGCGGAGGCGATGCACGGCGACCTTGACAGCGCCCTCGGTCATGTCGAGGTGGGTGGCGAGTTCGGTGTAGGGGACGGAGTCGAGGTTGGGGCTGATGGCGGGGCGGAGGGCCTCGAAGAGTTCGGACTTGCCGGCCTGTTGGTAGTCGACCTTGGTGGTGGCGAGGGCCTGGGCGAGGAGGTCGAAGGCCCATTGGCGGTCGAAGATGTGTTCGGGGCCCTTGGTGTGGTCGAGTCCGGCGGCGGAGATGAGGTGTTCGGCGGCGGGTCGGTCGATGGGGATGGACTGCCAGGCGCCGCCGCGTTTGCGGGTCATGCGGGAGTCGTAATCATCGGCGAGGAAGCGTTTGAGGAGGACGCAGAGAAAGGAGCGGAGGAGGCCGCGGGAGGGGCCCTCGACGGATTTGAGGAGGTCCTTTTCGAGGAGGCGGTGGAAGAACTCCTGAGTGTGGTCTTCGGATTGGTCGGGGGTGTTGCCGCGGCTGCGGATGTAGAGATAGACCGGACGCCAGTAGGTGCGGCAGAGTTCCTCTAGGGCGGGGGAGGGGGAGTCGATGTCGCGGTCCCGGGCGGCGAGGACCATGCTCCATCGGGTGCGGGGGAAAATGCCGCCGGATTCGGGCTGGGAGGCGGTGGTGCTGGTGGTCATCGGTGGTTTATAGGTCAGGGAGGCGGGGGAAAGGAA
>JAQCFL010000015.1 GCA_027619375.1 Verrucomicrobiota bacterium
TGAGGTGGAGGCCGACGGCGAGGTGGTCGCGGTGAGGGAGGAGGAGGGGGGCCTCGGCGGGCCAGTGGGGGGACTCGGTGAAGCAACTGACGGCGGAGAGGCGTCGTTGTTTCATCAGGGCGCGAATGCCGGCGGAGATGGCCGGGGACTGGGCGTAGTCGTCGGCGCAGAGGGTGAAGGTCTTCACGAGGGTTCCGGAGGGGCGCGGAAGGCCCAGGTGCGGCTGAGGATTAAGGTGAGGGCGGAGACGGCGAGGAGGACGATGACGAGGGCCTGATCGTAGGGGATGTTGGTGTAGCGGAGGAGGCAGGCGTAGAGGCCCTCGTTGAGGAGGAAGGAGAGGGTGGCAAGGAAGAGGAAGCGCGCCATGGAGTCGGCGCGGGAGTTGCCGTGGCCGCGAAAGGTGAAGAGACTATGGCCCCAGTAGCTGATTTGGAAGGCTCCGATGAAGCCGAGGACGTTGGCGACGAGGGGGGTGAAGCCGGTGGGGACGAGGGCGCGGACGATGAGGAAGTGGGTGGCCATGGCGGCGAGGCCGACCAGGCCGAAGCGGAACAACTGGCTTGTCATGGGGTTATGCGTCCGTGGATTCCGGGCGGAGGACTTCGGCGACGATGTAGTTGGGGCGGCCTTTGACTTCTTCAAAGATGCGGCCGATATATTCGCCGAGGATGCCGATGGAAAGGATTTGCACGCCGCCGAGGAAGAGGATGCTGACGGTGAGGGTGGCCCAGCCCGGAACGGAGGAGCCGAAGATGAGGGTGCGGCCGACGATGAAGAGGGCGTAGAGGATGGCGAGGGAGGAGATGAGGGCGCCGATGCCGGTCCAGACGCGGAGGGGAAGGTTGGAGAAGGAGGTGATGCCGGTGACGGCGAGGGCGAAGAGGCCGCGGAAGTTGAAGTTCGACTTTCCGGTGCCGCGGCGTTCCGACTCGAAGGGAACGGGGTGGGACTTGAAGCCGACCCAGCTGTAGAGGCCCTTCATGAAGCGGCTGCGTTCGGGGAGGTTGTTGAGGGCGTTGACCACCTTCCGGTCGAGGAGGCGGAAGTCGCCGGCTCCGCGAGGGATGGGGACGGAGGTGGCCTTGCTGAGGAGGCGGTAGAAGAGGCGGCTGGAGTTGCGGAGGAACCAGGATTGGTCGGAGCGGCGGTGGCGGACGCCGTAGACCATTTCGTAGCCTTCGTCCCAGAGTTCGATGTAGCGTTGGAGGAGGTGGAGGGGATGTTGGAGGTCGGCATCGAGGATGATGACGGCCCTGCCCTTGGCCTGCTCCAGGCCGGCGGTGATGGCGTTTTCCTTTCCGAAGTTTCGCGAGAGGCGGAGGATGACGACGGGGTGGTCGGCCTGGAGTTTGGTGGCCCGCTCGATGGTGCGGTCGGTGCTGCCGTCATCGACGACGATGATTTCGAAGGACCGGTTGGCGAGTTGCAGTTGTTGGGCGAGGAGGGGGATGATGACCTCGATGTTCTCCTCTTCGTTGAAGGCGGGGAGGACGCAGCTGATATCCGGAGCGTGGACATTCAGATGCAGCGCGAGAAGATTCTCGGCGGGCTGATGGGCTCGGGCGGTGTTCATTTTTTGGAGAGGGTGAGGGGTGTTTCCGATTGGGAAATTTCCCGCAGGAGGATGGTGCCCTGATGGGTGAAGACCGGGGTGAAGGATGTTGAAACCCAGTCGGGAAGCGTCTTGAAGTCCTTGGGTCTGACGGCGAGGTAGTCGAGTTGGTTGTTTGTGCGGAGGAGCTCCAGTTCCGCGATCGTTTCGATCGGCTGGGCCCGGCCCTGGGAGTAGAATTCGGCGGAATATTGGCGGCTGCGCCAGTAGTGGAGATTGGCCTCGGGATGTTGACCGAGGGAGTCGAGGACGATTGGTTTCTGACTGTGTTTCGGGGCGTGATCGGGGAAGGAGGCGAAGACGATCATGGAGTAGGCGAAAATGAGCATGCTGAGACCGGTGGCGAGGCCGAGGATGGGGCGGAGGGAACGGGAGGGAAGGTGGTCGGAGCGGCGGAGGAGTCCGCGCAGTTCGGGGATGAGGAGGGCGGCGGCGGGGATGCCGGTGATGACGTAGATGGCGATGATGTTTCGGGCGGGGGAGAAGAAGACGAGGGGGGCGAGGATCCAGAGGAGGAGGTAGAAGGGGAGGTCATCCTCGGAGCGGAAGATGGTCCGGGCGGCGAGGCGGGGACGGAAGAATGCGGCGAGGGCGAGGAGGGACCATGGTGCGGCGGCGATGAGCCAGTAGATCCAGATCATGCCGAGGGGTTCGGAGTGGGCGTTTCCGTAGAGGTCGCCCTCCCAACCGCTGACGAGGAAGCGCTGGATGTGTTCGCCGTAGAGGAAGTATTGGAGGAAGCCGGGGGTGCGCAGTTCGGCGAGGAGGTACCAGGGGGCGGCGATGCAGAGACCGAGGAGGGAGCCGGTGATCCAGGGAATGTATTGCCAGGTGTTGCGCCATTGGTTGCGGAGGAGGACCCAGGCACCGATGGGGATGCCGACCATGACCACCGCGACGGGGCCCTTGGCGAGCAGGCCGATGCCGAGGCCGACGAAGAAGAGGTGGCCCCAGAGGCGCCGTCGCTCCGGAGAGCGCATGGCATTCCAGAAGGCGACCATGGCGAGGGTGGTGCCGGCCATCATGGAGAGGTCGGTCATGACGGCGGCGGCGGCGACGTAGAAGATGATGGTGGAGGAGAGGATGAGGGTGCTGAGGATGGCTTGATCGCGGCCGCGCCAGCGTTTGATCCAGTGGAAGAGGAGGGCGAGGACGGCGAAGGCGGTGGCGAGGACGGAGATGCGTGCTCCGAATTCGTTGCTGCCGAAGATCTTGATGCCGATGGCGGAGGTCCAGAAGGAGAGGGGAGGCTTCGCCCAGAAGGGGATGCCGTAGTCGTATTGTGGGGTGACCCAGTTGTTCGTTTCCACCATTTTCCGGGCGATTTCCGCGTAGCGGGCCTCGGTGGTGTCGGTGAAGGGGGTGGTGAAGAGCGCGGCGAGGCGGAGGACGAGAAGGACGGCGAGCGCGATCCAGAGGAGGCGGCGATCGTTCGCGGATAGGGTGAGGCGTGGCATGGTCCGTAGTCGGGCGGAGGACGGTGAACGGTGAGGCTTCCGAACCCGCCGCAGACTACGTGCAGCGAGGTGAGAGGGACATGAGAGCAGTATGAGAAGCAGATGAGATGGGGCGGGCCCTCAGGGAGCGGCGCTGTCCCGGGGCCCTTGCGAGGGGAGGAATTCCAGGGTGAAGGAAACCGTTTCGTCGTCCGAAATATCGGCGCGGAGGGAGATGCGGAGGATCTTGGCGATTTCCCGGCAGAGGGGGAGGCCGATGCCGCTGGTGGGATCGCGGTCGCTGGTGCCGAGTTGGACGAAGGGTTCGAAGGCGCGGTCAATGTCGGCCTGGCTGATGCCGGGAGCGTCATTGGTGAAGCGGAGGCCGTTTGGCAGCAAGGTGATGGTGATGGTGCCTTCCGGGGGGCTGTGCCGGATGGCGTTGTCGAGCAGGTTGCTGAGGAGGATGCGGAGGAGGGGCAGGTCGGTGGTGACTTTCGGGTCGGCCTGTGCCGGGGGGAGGACCACGTGGCGGGCGTTGCGCTTGGCGTTGTCGGCGTGGTGCAACCATGTTTGGTGGAGCACGGTGAGCAGCGATTCCCGTTCGAAGTGGAGCTGGGTTTCGCCGCTTTGGATTCGGGCGAGGTAGAGGACGCGTGAGACGGAATCGCGGAGGGGGATAACGAGGTCGAGGGCCTGATGGATGCGGTTTTTGTAATCGGAGGCGGAGCGTTCGTCGGCGAGGGCGTTTTCGAGAGTGGCCTGCACACCGGCGAGGGGAGTGCGGAGTTCGTGGGAGGCGTGGAGGGCGAAGTCGCGGTCGCGTTGGCGGGCTTCGAAGATGCGTTGGAGGAGAGTGTTGAAGGCGATGGTCTGGGGGCGGAGTTCGATGGGAAGGGAGGTGGGGATTGCGATGGGTTGGTCGATCATGCCTTCGCTGCGGGAAGAGAGGTTGGTGGAGAGTGATTGCAGTGGGCGGAGGGAGCGCCTGATGACCAGGTGAATGACGATGCCGAGGAGGAGGAGGGTGGCGAGGCCGCCGACGATGAGGGTGCGTCGAATGCGGTAGAGACTTCGATCGAGGGCCCTGGTATCGTAGCAGATGAAAAGAAGGTGGGGTTGAGCTTCGGGGTGGTGGACGAAATTGTGTTCGGCGGCCCATTCGAGTTCGTCTTCATCGACATGGGGGAGGAGGGTCATGGTGAGGCCCTGGGCGGGTTCGCCATTGGGGAGGGTGAGGCGGGAATATTGCGGTTTTTTTGGAGTGGGAGGGCGGGGAAGGCTGTCTTCGCCGAGGGAGCGGGAGCGTTCGGTGTGTCCGGTGGATAGATCCCACATTTGGAAATAGAAGTCCCCGTCGTGCGGGGTGGTGAGTTCCTCCGCCCCCTTCCAGTCGTGGATGAGTTTTCCCTCCTCGAACTCAATTTCCACGGCGATGAGGTTGGCGTGGTTGATGAGTTTGTCCTCGATGGCGTTTCGGAGGAGTCCCTCGATGGAGAGGAAAACGAGGACGGATCCGAGGGTGATGAGGACGCCGGTGGCGAGGCCGGTGCCCAGGAAGAGGTTGCGCTTGATGGAGGGAGCGCTCATTCGCTGGGTGGGCCGAGGCGGTATCCGTAGCCGCGGACGGTCTGGATGAGAGGTTCGCCGTCGTTGTCTCCCAATTTTTTGCGCAGGTAGCCGATGTAGACATCGACGTTGTTGCTGCTGCCGCCGGTGCTGTCCTCGTAGACGTGGTCCCAGATTTCGGTTCTGGTGACCGTTTCGCCGGAGCGGAGGGCGAGGTATTCGAGGAGGGCGTATTCGCGGGGGGTGAGTTGGATGGTGTGGTCGTCGCGGCGGACGGATTTGTTGGTGCGGTTGATTTCGATGGGGCCGACCTCGATGCGGGGGGAGAGGGTGCCGTAGCGGCGGCGGGTGAGGGCGCGGACCCGGGCGGCGAGTTCGGAGAGGGCGAAGGGTTTGACGAGATAGTCGTCGGCGCCCGCGTCGAGGCCTTCAACGCGATTGTTCACCGTATCCTTGGCGCTGATGACGATGACGGGGACGTTGTTGCCCTGTTTGGCGCGGAGGGCCTGGAGGACCTGGATGCCGTTGAGGTTGGGGAGCATGATGTCGAGGATGATGACATCGTAGTGATGGTTTTCAGCATACCAGAGCCCCTCGTCGCCGGTGCCGGAGGCATCGACCACGTAGTGCTGGGTGGTGAGGTATTCGCGAATGTTTTCCCGGAGGGGGGGGTAGTCTTCGACGAGGAGGCAGCGCATGGCGGGAGAAACCTAGCTTCAGCTTTATGAGAAATGAGTGAGAGCAATCCCGGCGGGTGCCGAAGGGGTGAGCGGGGGAGTGGAGGTCATATCAGGGAAAAGGCCCTTTCACCGAAGAGAATGACGAGGGTGAGGAGGAGGAAGAGGAAGGCGGTCGCAAATTTCACGGTGGCGGTGTGTTTCTCCTGGAAGCGGATGAGGGCGACACTGGTCATGCCCCGGTAGGCGAGGATGAAGATGATCACCAATGGTGCGATGAAGGCGAGATTGTAGAGGAGGAGATAGCGGACGGCGTCGAGGGAGCCCTGTTGGATCTTGAAGACGATGGGGGCGTAGACCTGTCCGGTGCAGGCCAGTTCCAGGAAGGAGATGATGAGACCGCTGAGGAAGGCCGCGATGACAAAGCTGCGGGAGCGGACGCCCGTGCGGATCACGCCGCGGATGCGGTTCTTGAGGAAGGCGGGGAGTTGAAGAGTCATGTCCTGCACGCGCCCTTGTCTGGCGCGGAGGCCATCGCGGAAGCTGAAGACGGCCACGAGGAGGGCGAAGGCGGCGAAAAGCCAGGTCATGACAATTTTCGCCCAGCGGAAGCCCGGCTGGTTGTTGAGCCATTCGACCAAGCCGTGAAAGACGAGGCCGATGGAGAAGTAGGCAAGGAAGACGGCAAGGATGAAGGCGCAGCCGACCATGAGAATTTCCCGTGGGCTGCGTCGGGCCACCTGGAGGTAGGAGAGGAAGAAGATGATGGTGGCGAAGGCGCAGGGATTGATGCCGTCAAGAAGTCCCGCAGTGAGGACGAGGGGGAGGGTGATGTTTGAGAATGTTTCCTCGACGTGTGCCTCGGCGATGCGGATATCCTCGCTGCCGAAGGTGTTCCAGGTGGGGTCATCGGGCAACTCCATGGTTTCCTGCAGGAGGTTGGCGATGGCGCCGGGTTCCGTGGCGGGGGCGATCAAGGCACCGGCCTGGGTGAAAATGGCGGGAGCCTTGCCCTGGCCGTTGACCTGGAAGCGATCGCAGAGGGCCTGGTTCACAAGGAGGTCCTTCTGGTCGGTGATGTTGCGGCGCTCGATCTGCAGGAGGGGGAAGTTGCTCTTCATTCCCTCGAGGTAGCGCTCGACTTTTTCACACTCCCGGCAGCCGGGCTTGTGGAAGGCAATCACGACGAGGCGTTGACGGGCCGCAGCCATCTTGGCGGGGTCGATCTCGGGCTCCACGTGCTGGGGTTCGCCGCTTGATTCGGTGACCTTGGCGAGAGCCCCAAAGGACGTGAAGGAATTTTCCCCGCCGACGCCCTGGGTGAAGTGTTTCAGGATGAGGGGAAGCTTCGATTTTGAGATTCGGTTGACGTCGGCGTAGGCGAGCAGGGGGCGCATGCCACGGCCCATGCTCCGGTAATTGCCTTCGAGGTGTTTGGCGAGGCGGGTGGGGACATCGCCTTCCTGGGGTTGACGGGGGACGAGCTGGAGAAAGGCCTCCAAATCGATCTGTTTTCCGTTGGTGAGGAGGGTGAACCACGACTCGAAGCGCACCTGCTCCGAGGGGTCGCTCTCGGCCAGAGTCGTCAGGATCTCGAGCAGCCCGGAAGCGATTGATCTCCTTCTACTGCCGTTGTCGTACTTGCGGTTTTGCTCGGTGCGGTCGTCCGCGAAGTAGTGAATCCACGCCTCCGGGGAGGAGTTGAGGGCCATGGGAATGGCCTCGCGAACCTTGGAGGAGGGATCCGCGACGAGGGAATCAAGGTGTTCGGCCACCCAGGAGGGCTGGGCGGAGGTCAAGGTAAACCAGGCCGCCCGACGAAGCCATTGGTTTGCGGAGCGGGTGTAGGGTTCCAAGAGGTCGATGTCGGAGGAGATCATGACTCCGCGGATGAGGATCAAGGCGAGGATCTTCGACTCATCATCCTCCGCAGCGGGATCGGCGAGAATCCGCCGGGCCCACTCTGTCATCGTCTGGCGCATGCCCCGTGCGTCGGTGAGGCGTTCCAGGTTGTAGCCGTAGGCTTCAAAAGCGTTGAGTTTGGTGCCCGGTTCCTCCAGTTGCTGGAAGGCCATTCCGACCATTTCGGCGGAATTGCCGTCGTCGAAGGCGCAATTGGCGGCATCTTTGCGGACCTCGGAGAGATCATCCTGGATGAGGGCCCGCATGAGGGGAATGCCGGCGTCCGGGACGTTGCCGTAGAGGGAATCGGCGATGGCGGCGCGTTCGCTCACGCTCAGCCCGGCGATGCGAAGATGGAGGGCGGAGAATCCCTGGTCCTCCCCGGCTTGGGCGAGGAGGAGGGCGGCTCGAAAGGCGAGGTTGGGATCCTTCCATTGGTCGGCGAGGTTGGAGAGGACTTCCTTCAGGGCGGTGAGCCCGCCATTCGCGTCGGCTTTCTTGCTGGGTACCAGTTCGACGACTTCGCGAGGCTTCTCGGAGTTGGAGAGGTGCTGGAGGAAGGCATCGTAGAGCGGGTCGAGGGTTGTTCCGGGCTGGCTGGGCGCAAAATTTCCGGAGAAGGAGCGAAAGGGATTCCCGGAACGGACGCTGGGGAGTCTCAGACTGTCGAGGACCGCCTCGATTTTTTCGGGTTGATCGGATTGCAGGGCATCGGTGAGGTGATTGGCGACGAACTCGAAGGCCAGCTTGTCGGCATCGTCGGCGAGGGAGCGGAGGGCGGCACAGGCGATGTCGCGATCCTGATTGGTGACGTAGCGTGCCACCACCTCGAGGAACGGCTTGGTATCGCGGTTCAGGGCCTTGATGGCACCGACCACCACGTCCGGGGGGCGGGTGTCGAGGTGGGCGACGAGGTCCGGAGGGAGGACAATTTCCATGCCGGTGAGGGCGGTGGTGGCCGGCGCGATCATGTCGTCGTCGGACAGGAACAGTTTTGTGAGGCGGTCCTTGGCGGAGGTGAGCTGGAGGGCCACGGCGGCGCTGATGGCCTGGGCGCGGACGAATTCATCCTCGTCGTCGAGGAGGAGGATGACCTGATCGCCGACGGAGCTGTCCTTGATCGAGGCGACGTATTCCAGCGCGGCGGCCCGCACCCGCCAGCGTGGATCATCCAGAAGCCTTGCCACGCTGGCGTTGATTTCGGAGGTGGCGGGAGCCTTGGCACCATCCGTGCCGAAGGAGGAGGAGGAGGCCTTGCCACAGATCTTGGTGAGACTTTCCACGGCGGCGACCACGAGGTCCTCGTCCTCGAGTGTGACATAACCGGAGATGGCGTCCCGCACGGCGGTGCCCCCGATGTCGCGGAATCTCCGCATGGCGACATGGATGACATTGGTGTCGCGTTCCTCCTTGAGGTAGGGGATGACGATGGAGACCGTCTGGGCCCCGCCGAGGGTGAGGATGGTGTCCACGGCGGTTTCGCGGACGAGGGAATCGTCGGATTCCAGGAAGTCCCGGGCGATGGGAATGGCGAGGAGACCGCTTTTTTTGAGTGCGGCGATGGCGGCAAGTTGCTGGTCGCGGTTACCGACTGCGAGGTCACGGGCGAGGACCGCCGCATTTTCGCCGGCGGTGCCGGTGAGGACGAGCTGGTATTGGGCTTCCTTGAGGTGGACGCGGGAGCTGGCGGGGAGCCCGGGAGTGTTGATGAGAAAGTCCTGGATGCCGGTCACGCCCTTGAGGCCGTGGGGTTCGAGCATGCGGACGGCGCGCCTTCGGCGGTCCTCATTGCCGGAGACGATATCGCGGAGGTAGGCCTGCAGCTGGTCATCGGAGAGCAGATTTCCGGAGGCGGCGACGGCCCCTGAGGCGCCGGACCAATTGGTCCACAGCTTCAGGGCGGTTTCGTTGGCGGGGTCGGCACCTGGGCCCGCCGGGCTGGCCCAGGGGTTGAATCCATAAGTTGAACCGGCGGCCTCTTCGAGGAGTTCGAGAGCCCCGAGGCGCACCGCGAGCTGGTCGGCGGAGAGCAGGGCGACCAGTTCCGCGCGGGGGTAGGGGGAGCGGGAGAGGATGGCCGCCCTGATGTCGGTACGCAGCGCCTTGTCGGCGATCCCGTGGGCTGCCCAGAGCCAGTCCGCCTCGCTTGCTTCCGTTCCCGAAATGTTCCGCAGGCGGGAAGCGACATTCTCCTCCTCCGCGGATGCGGGGGTGGCAGACAGCAGGAAGGCTATCCAAAGGAGGCGACGGATCACGGGAGCGGAAGTGGAACAGGCGGTGGGGGTGGGGAGGAGTGCGGACTAGTGGAGGATGGCGTAGGCGAGAATGTTGGCATTGACCCGGACCGAGCCAATAATTTCGTTCCCTCCTCAACAGCAACACCCTTCGGTGTTGGAGGTGTCGTTGAGTCCGTCGGAGGCGAAGGCCACGACGAGCTTTCCGTTGTGGGTGATGCCCTGGAGTTTGCCGGTGCCGCCGTGGCTCAGCTTGAGTTCCCGCACCGTGAAGATCGTGTTGAAGAGGGCGTGGTCCATGGGGATGTCCTTCAAGGTATCCGAACCGAAGATGCGCTTGACTTCGCGCTGGAAGGCGGTGGCCCAGGCCTTGTTGGAACAACCCGGGGAGGCGAGCATGAATCCGCCGTTCTCCAGGTATTTTTTGAGATTCTCGCGTTCCTTTCTGGTGAGGTTGAAATCGTCCTCCCCGGTCATGATGACGAAGGGAAACTTGAAGAGTTCATCGGAGCCGAGCTTGACGGGTTTGAAGCGGCGCTCGGTGGCGATGCTGGTCTTCTGCTGGACGGTGCTGAGGAACTCGTCGCTGAAACAGCGGGAGGTCTTGGTGCCCGCGTAGATGAGATTGCCGCATTCGACGGCACCCTCCTTGGCGGAGAGGATGCCCGGGAGGATTCCGAGGCAGGAGGTCAGGAGGAGGATGGTGGTTTTCATCATGTTGGTGTCGTGATTGGTTCAGGGTGCGGGAGGCTGGGATTCTTCATCGCGGGTGAAATAGCGTTTCACCGCGTCGCGGTATTTTGCGGGGATGCTTTCGGAGGAGAGTTTGGCGTGCTCGGCGTCGCGAGGCAGCTCCGGATTGATCTGGCTGCGGGGTTGTTCCTCGGGTCCGGGGCGGCTGGTGGGGCCGGAGGAGCCATCCCGTCCGGACAAGCCTGAAGATTTGGAGAAGGAGAGGCGATCGGGACCGTACATCGGGACATTGGTGCTGTCTCCGGCGACCGAGAAGCCATCGCCGCCGCTGCCGCCGGAGCCGCTGCCGGCACCGCCCACGCCGCCGTCACCGGTTCCCCGGGGGACGCGGCCCATGAGGGATTGAAGCATTTGGGCCATGGTGTCGGCGACATCGGGTTTGATCTGGAAGCGAGGGAGACCTCCCTCATTTTGGCACATCTGTCAGAAGCCGTTGTCCGGTTGGTTGACGAGCCTCTCGAGGAGGGCGAGGGCCAGGGCGGCATTGGCGGAGGCATCGGTGGTCTTGCCTTTGGCGGCGGCCTCGGAGGCGGCCTGCATGGGATTGGAGATGTCGAGTTGCTTGAGCATTTGCAGAAACCCGCCGACGTCCCGCTGCATTTGTTCGAAGCCGGGGGGCAGGGCCTCGCTGCGGGCTTTGAGTTCGACGGCGAGGTGTTCGAGGGCTTCGCGATTCTTGTCCTGTTGGCGACCCAGGTTGGCGAGCAGGGCGGTGTTGGTGGTGTTCCCCTTGGCGACCTCGCGGCTGATGGCGTCGAGGCGCTCGGTCAGGGATTGCTGGGCGTATTGGATTTTCCTGAACTCGGCGGCCATCTCCATGACCCGCCCGACCTTCACGACGACTTCGGCGTCGAGTTCGATTTGCTCGGCCTTTTCCTGCACGCCGCCGAGGCGGTCCTGCATCCCGGCGATGGCCTTGCGGGTGGTGCCTTCGCCGGCGGCGAGATCCAACTGACCGAGCTCCGCGGCGTTTTGATTGAGTTTTTCGGCGGCTTCCGCGGCCATATCCGCGAGGCGATCCTCCATGGCGAAGGCCTTGAAGTCCTTGGCGAGTTTTGCGGCGAGATCGGCGGCCTCGGCGTGGGCGGCCTCGGCTTGTTGCCGGGCCTCTTCGAACTTCTGCTTGTTCCCGAGATCGGCGGCCTTGTCGAGTGCCTCGAGGGATTTTCGGGCCTCCTGCACGGCGTGGGAGAGGGCTTGATAGCGGGCCGTGAATTCCTCGAGGACGACCTTCGAGCGGATGCGTTCGGCGTAGTCCTCCTCGCTGATGATCTTGACGCGGACCACCTCGGAGACGCCGCGGCCGAGGAGGGAGGGATTGCGGTCCATAGCCTCCAGATAGAACTCCAGGACCTGGCCGATTTCCACGCCGAGTTCCTGGAGTTTGAGGGATTCCTGGAACTCGAATTTCATGCGGGCGAGGGAGTCGGCGAGAGTGCGGTTGCGATCCCGGTAGCCCACGAGGGCGCGGACCATGGAGACCTTGGCGAGCCCGTGGTCGTCCTCCACATCGGCTTCAAAGGGAAGTTCGGTGTGGGGGGTGGCGAGCACCAATTGTTCGGGAGAGGTCAGTGCGACGACGGGAGCCTGATCGGGGATGACGACGAGGTTCAGCTCCAACGCTTGTTCGGAGGGGGTGGAACGGATGTCCTTGATGGTTGCGGAGAGGAGGGAGGAGGCATGCGCCGGCCAGGAGAACTCCACGCTATCGAGGTCCGAGGGGGACCCCTGGATTTCCGTTGGCACGGCGTCGCTGGAAGCGCCGAGGGGCCTGACCGAAAGGAGTCCCCCGGAAAGGGGGCGGTTGCTGCGGACGCGCATGGTCACGGTGGAGCCCTCGAGGACCTTGATCTCACCGCTTTCGAGCGCGAACGTCTCCGCAGTGCGGTCGGCATAGGCGGGAGGTTCGATGCTCACCGTCACTTCGGAAACCTTTGGCTGAAGCAGGACCTCCAGCTGGTGCCACGCGCTCCTCGCCCGTCCGGTGGCGAAGGAGAAGTCCGCCGAGGTGAGGGTGGCGGAAAACTTTCTGGCGTAGTGGCCCGGTGATTCCTGGTAGGCGGTGGTGCGTTCGATGCGGCCGGTCTGCGGATCGCGGATGAGGCAGTAGACCTCCTCGGTGATCTCCCCACCGCTGATGGCCACCTGGGCCACCGCTTCCCCGCCGTAGAGGGACTGGAGGTCTCCCGGAGTCACCTCGAAGCGCAGGGGGCTGTAGGGTGGGATGTCGCCGCAGGGGTTCATGATCCGGGCGGTGGTGACGCGGAAGGGCTCGCTGGCCCAGGACCGCAGGGCGGTGACCAGGGCGGCCACGAGCAGCAAGCCGCAAGCGGCCATGCCGATGGTCTTGAAAGGCATGCGGAATTTCCGGGGAAGTTTTTCGAGCTGTCGGGCGGCGTCGTCCAGGGCATGATCGAGGTGGAACTTCTGCATGTCGGTTTCGGGCTCCAACCTGTCCAGATCGGCGGCGGCGGTGAGCTGCCGCCGCGGATCTCCGCGCTGTTCGTCCAGCATGGCGGCGAGGGTCTGGTGGGGTGCTTTAGCAATTCGGTAGATCCAAACCACGGTCAGGACGGCGACCAGGCCGAGAAGGACGCTGTTGATCGTTTCGCGGGCCGCGGAAGGGAGGGCGAAGGCAAAGTCGGCCAATCCGTGGGCCAGCATGCCGAGGGCGAGGATGGTGGTGACGATGAGCACGGCGGACACCAGGCGCCCCAGAGACCAGCGACGATGGAAGCGCCGCATGGAGTGATGGAAACCGGACATGGAAGGTGAAAAGTGGAGTTGGCTGTTCGGGATGGGAGGGGGAGAAGGGAGCCCTGCGAAACTAGACGAGACCGTTGCGGCGGCGCAACCACCATTCCAAGGCGAGGCAGAGGAGGACGAGGATGGGGGAGATCCAGTGCATCCAGGAGGAGTGCCATTCGACGCCTTGCTCGTGGGATTCGGGGGCAGAGGGCTGGATGACTTCGTCGAGGAAGGGGCGCAGGTCCTTGTCCGTGGCCAGTTTGCCGCCGCTCAGGTCGGCAAAGGCGGCGAGGAAGGCCGGATCCGCGCTTGGTTCGTCCATCTCCCCGGGAGGGGGCTGGACCGTCACGATGGCCTCCGGCAGAGAGGCGGTCACGGCGTCCGGAGAAGTCCCGTCGGGGCTGATGAGACGCAGTTGGTAGGTGCCGGGCAGCTCGGGGGTGAAGTTGGTGCCCCATTTGAGGCGTCCGTCCTCGGAGGGGATCTCGGCCGGAGCGAGGCGCAGTGGGGCGGGGAGCAGGGGGGAGGTCACCTCGATTTGCGGCACGATCGGTTGACCGGCGCCGCGGTAGGACATGCGAAGGGCCACCGGCGTATCGGGATCGACGATGCTGGCGGAGAGGTTGAGGGAAAACTCCTGACCTGGGAGGAATTCCGAGTAGGAGAGCATCCAGTGGATCATCTGGATCCAGAACTCCTCGTACATGTTTCCGAGTTCGCGGGCCTCGGGAAAGAAGTCCCATTTCCAGAGCCCGTCGGCATTGACCAGGCCGCTCACGCCCTGGCCGTAACGTCGGACCAGGAGCAGGGGAAATGTTCCCTGGGTGGAAGCGTTCCCCATTTCGCCGTTGGCAAGGACGCGCGTGAAGGGTTTGACGACGTCGATGCGGTGCGCGTCCTTGAGCAGCGGAAGGGTTTGCCAAACCGAAGAGTCGGGGGCCGGGAGGGCTTGGCCGAACAAACCGGAGGCCTGGCCGTCGGTGGTGGGACGCATCCTGAATTCGCCGGTGAGGCCGGTCTTCCAGGTGACCGGTTCGAGGGGGGCCAGGTCGGGCATGAGGCCGGTGTAGGGCTTCGACCTGGAAAAGATGACGGCGCCGCCCTGATCGCTAACAAAGGTTCGGAGGAGCGCGATTCGTTCCGGGGTGAGGAAGTGTTCCGAGTTCTTGCCGAAGATGATCAGGTCGTAGTCCATCAGCTCCTCCCGGGTATCGGGGAAGACATCGATGTCCGATTCGTGTGGCTTGGATTCACCGGAGTCGATCCGGAACCAGCGCGCCTCGCTCAGGCGGTGCACGGAGACGACATCCATGTGTTTCTGCTGCCGCAGCAGCTGGGCGAGAAACTTGCTGTCCCAGTAGGGAGCCCCTTCGGCGATGAAGACCTTGGCCTTGTCGTTGAGGATGCGGATGCGCACCTCTGCGGAATTGTTGGAGAGGCGGAGCTCGTCCTCCCGGGCTGGCACTTGGAGGGAGATCATGGCGGATTGCTCGGGAGCCTTGAGGGAGAAGGTGTGCACGGCTTGTTCCTCCGGATTCACGGTGACGGAGGCTGTTTCGAGGGTGGATCCCGCGGCGTCGAGGAGGAGCAGGTCGGTTTGCACGGTTGGCATGCCCCGTGATTCGATCACCGCGGTGATCTGGACATTTTGTCCGGGAAAGGCCGTGATGGTGCGGCGGGGGACCTGCAGGGCGAGATCCCGGGTTTCCTGGTTGCCACCGATGGGGATGGTGTGGAAGGGCACCTGCAGGGCCTGGGCGCGGAGCGCGAAATTCGAATGGCGGGGGACATGGGTCTGCCGACCATCGCTGAGCACGAAGACTCCGGCCAGCGGTTCGCCCTGCGCACTAAACCGGGTCAGGAGAGCGTCTGCGGCGGTCGTGAGATCACTGGCGGTTCCCTCCGCGGTGATGGTTGCGGCCCCGTCCTCCTCGGCGACGGTCTGGTCGTAGCTGAAGTAGCGGAGCTCGACGCCGGCGGCTTCGGCGCGATCAGTGATCTGATCCCTGACGGCAAGGGCCTGATCGATGCGGGACCCGCCGTCGGGGCCGTTCTCGGTCACCGCCATGGAGTCGGAGCGATCGATCATGATCGCCCAGACGCGGGCGACCTGATCGTCCATGGCCCTCCATTGTCCGGGATTGACGAGGAACACGGCGAGGAGAAGGAGGGCGGCGATCCGCAGGGTCAGCAGAACGCGGCGTAGTTTCGCGGGGGCGGTGGCGGAGGATTTCCACGCCAGCCAGGCGGCCCCGCAGATCGCGATGGCGATGAGGGGGTAGAGGAGACCGGGTGGCAGGACGGGATTCATGGGCGGGCGAAAGGGGTGGCTGCAGGTCGGTTCAGCGGAGAGGGGTGGTGGTGGTGGTGGTGCGTGGTTTCCAGAGGCTCACGAGCGACTCGGCGAGGAGAAAGAGGAAGGCGGCGGCGATGAACCAGGGCCAGAGGGGGATGCCTTCGCCCAATTCGGCGCGTCGGAGGAGGGCCCGGGCATCGACCACTTCGCCGCCCTGGATGTTGAGGGGATCCATGAGGCGGAGATCGGATTCCGTGGCGGGAAAGTTGGCCAGTTGTTGGAAGGCGACCCCGTCCCCGATCTTCCACTGATAGAGTCCGGTGGAGGCGGGCTCGTCGCTGTCGATCCGGACTCCGTGGGGGGTCATCAGGATGTTCGTTTGCTGTGGCTGGCCGGTTCCATCGACGAGGATGACGGATTCCGGGGAGATTTCCTCGCCGGGGATCCAGCTGAGGGTGTTGCCCGGCAGGACCTCGGTGGATTCCTCGCGGGTGACGGCGCGGTGGTGGAGGAGCAGCTCCGCGAAGAAGGGAAGGAAGGGGGTCTGTGCGCTCCAGGAGCTCAGGCGTTCGGCGACCGGGAGATTCCAGAGGATGATGGAGCCGCCCTGGTTCTTTTCGCGGATGGAGAGCATGCCGGGCACGCCGTCCTGGTAGTCGATGAGGCGTTGCACTTCCTCGGGCCATTCGCGGGGTAGGCGGGAGCGTTGCAGAAAGATGCCGGCGGAGGGGTTGCCGAACTCGCCGGACTTGAAGAGCGCGAAGACCGGGGCATCCTCCCCTGCGGCCGCAGCAATTCCCGCCTGCCACCCGGCGGGGGTGGTCGGGGAGTCCTCGCTGCCTCGACCGGACTTGGTGTCGACGGGAATCGTCCCGGCGTCTTCGCCGACCTCGAGGCCCATGAGCTGTTGGCAGGCCTGCAGTGAACAACCGACGGCGGGTTGGACGATGAGGGTGGTGCCGGTCCGGGAGAGGGCTTGGAGATCATTGATTTGTGTGCCGTCCCAGGAATGAAGGAAAAGAAAGTCGGCGGCGCCCGGGGCGGGGAGTTCCGAAGGAGGGAGATCGAGGCACTCCAGCCATTTGAGCGAATCGGCCAGGTGTCGGAGGACCTGCGTGCCCTGGGCATGGAGGCTGTCCTCGGGAGGGGCCACCGAGACGAGTTTGAGGGTCTCGCGCGCCCGCACCAGTCCGTAGCGGCGGTCGTCGCCGGGAAAGGCATCCTCGGCGATGGAGGCGCTGAAGGCGACCTGGCCGGCGTGGCTGAAGCGGGTCGAAAAATTCAGTTCGGCCTCGCCCCAGGCGGGCATTTCCACATCGCGCGACCGTCGGCCGCCGTCGGACTCCAGGTAGAGGGTGGTGCGGCGGGGGGTGCCGGAGTAGTTTCGGAGGCGGCAGACCATGAGGGTGTCCTGGCCGACGACGGGTTCGGAGGGGGTGGCGAAGAGTTCGTGGACCGCGACATTCGAAAGGTCGGTTGCTCCGATCCTCACCTTCTCGACGGCAATGCCGGTGGGTAGGTTGAGGGGCGTGTCCCGCCAGGCGGCGGCTTGGAAGTCGGAGAGGATGACCAACCTGCGTTCGCCCTGCACCTGTTCGAGTTGGCTGATGGCCAGTTGCAGCGCCCCGCTGATGGCGCCGGACTCCATGCGAACTCCGGTGCGTTTGAGGGCTTCCCGAAGGTAGTCGAGGTTTGGACCCGGCTGCGGGAACAGGGCGTCCGGTTCGGCGTCGATCCAGACGACGTTGGCGGCGTCGGCGGAGCCTGCGGCGAGGAGTTCGCCGGCCTTTGCGCAGGCTTCCGCGAAGCGGCTCTCGGCACCGTCCTTGGCGGCCATCGAGGCGGAGCGATCGACGAGGAAGATGGTGGTCTTCTTTCCGGTGACCGCCGAGTTTGCACCGGTGAGGAGGGGCTGGAGGAAGACGAAGAGCAGGGCCAAGACGGCGAGGGTGCGGAGCAGGAGCAGCAGCCAGTCCTGCGGTTTGCGCAGGCGGGCGGTCTTCTTCATGATTTTCTGCAGGAAGGCGGTGCTCGAAAAGGCGAAGCGGGGGGGATTGCTCCTTGCGAAGAGGTGCACCAGCAGGGGGACGGTTCCGAGGGCGAGCAGCCAGAGCCATGCGGGATTTGCGAGAAGGAACTGCATGGGTGTGGGCGGTGCGGAGTGCGGAGTGTCAGGCGAAGCGGTCGAAGAGCTTGAACCAACTCTCGGTGGTGGTGGTGAGGGCGTAGTCCACCTGTCGTCCGGCCGCGAGACGGCGCAGGGTCTGGGTGTGGCGGCGCATTTCCTGCTGCCAGGCCTCGCGTATTGTCTGGGTGTGCACCACGAGGCGGTGGTTGGTTTCCATGTCGACGAAGCGTGAGAGGCCGCGTTCGGGGAAGCTCAGTTCGGAGGGGTCGAGGATGTGGAGCAGGTGGACGCGGAAGCCGCGGTGCAGGTATGGATTGAGGGCCTTGAAAATCGCCTCGGGCTCATCGAAGAAGTCGGAGAGCACGACGAGGGTCCCCTTGCGCTTGATGAGCGGATGGGCGCGTTTGAGGGCTTCGGCGAGGGAGGTGGGGTTGCCGGCCTTCTGTTGTTCGAGGGCGGTGAGGATCTGGTGGAGGTGGCGGCGGGTGGATCCGGGTTCGAAGAACTGTCGGATCTTGTCGTCGAAGAGCTGAAGGGAAACGCGGTCGTTTTTGGAGGTCACCAGCCAGGCGAGGCAGGCCGCGAAGAAGGAGGCGTATTCGAGTTTGTTGATCGGACCCTCCTCCTGGAAGCCCATCGATGCGGAGCAGTCCACAAAGAGGTGGCACTCCATGTTTGTTTCCTGCTCGAAGGTCTTGAGGTAGTGCCGGTCGGTACGGGCGAAGACCCTCCAGTCGACCAGGGCGAGATCGTCGCCCGGCGCATACTGTCGGAATTCCTTGAACTCGATGGAGGCCCCCCGCTCCCGGGAGCGGTGGCGGCCGGAGAGGTATCCCTCGACCAGCGCCTTGACCCCGAACTCATAGCGGCTCAGGCGCCTGATGTCCTCGGGGCGGATGAACTTGTATTTGATCTCTGGCATCGGGATGGTGCGGTCGGCTGGTGTCCCGAACGCTAGTCGAGGAGCCTCGCGATGATGTCCTCGATGCCGATGCCCTCGCCAGTGGCGTTGTAGTTGGGGATGACGCGGTGGCGGAGGACGGGCATGGCGATGTCCCGAACCTCCTGGACCGAGGCGCTGTTGCGACCGCGGAGGAGGGCGAGGGCGCGGGAGGCGCGGGCCAGGCACTGCGAAGCCCGGGGGCCGGCGCCGTAGTCGACGTAGTTGGTGATGAACTCGTCGGCGGCGGCGGTCCCGGGGCGGGAACGGTGGACGATCTTGAGGATGTATTTCACGACGTTGTCCGGGAGCGGAACGTCGTGCGTGGCGTCCTGCAGGGCCAGCACTCCGGCGGCATCGAGGATGGTTTCCGACTCATCGACCGACCTTCCGGTGGTGCGGTGGATGATTTCCTCCTCTTCCTCAATGGAGGGGTAGTCGATCATCACGTTGAAGAAGAAGCGGTCGAGCTGCGCCTCGGGGAGCGGGTAGGTGCCCTCGTGTTCGATGGGGTTCTGGGTGGCGAAGACGATGAACGGTTCCTCCAGGCGGCGGGTTTGACCGGCCACGGTGACCTGCTTTTCCTGCATGGCCTCAAGCAGGGCGGCCTGTGTTTTCGGCGGGGTCCGGTTGATTTCGTCGGCGAGAATGAGGTTGGCGAAGATGGGACCGCGCACGAACTCGAACCCGCGGCTTGCACCCTCGCCGGTTTGGAGGATCTCCGAGCCGACGATGTCGGTGGGCATCAGGTCGGGGGTGAATTGGATGCGGCTGAACTTGAGCCCGAGGATTTTTCCCAGGGTCGAGGCCAGCAGGGTTTTTGCCAGGCCGGGAACGCCGGTGAGCAGGCAGTGACCCTTGCAGAGCAGGGAGACGAGCATCTGTTCCACCACGGCCTCCTGTCCGACGATGACACGTGCGGTCTGGCTCCGGATGGCTGCCACGGAGGATTGAATTTTTTCCCACTGTTCAGCGGCTTGGTTTGTATCACTCATGTTGTTGTTGGTCCGGGAGAATGGGGTTCGGGGAGGTCTGCGAATCAGAAGTCGTCCTCCTCCTCCTCGAGGTTCGCCTCGATCTCGGCTTCGCGTTTCTTCAGATTGGCGGCGGTTTCGATCGCGAGGATCGCGTAGGCTCTTTCCGGGGATTCGAATTGGGCGAGCAACCGGGTGAGTTGTTCCGGCAGGGTGGGGGAGCTCTGGCCGTCGGGACCCGCGGGAACGAAGTGCAGGCAGGTGGCTTGTTCCTCTTCATCGTTGGGGAGGTAGATGGCGAGGACCTTTTCGGTGCGGTCGTCGTGCAGGCGCTCGTGGGCCTGCCTCAGAATTCGGTCCTTCCATTGACCGCTCCCGGCGGATTCGCGGGTCACCGAGAGGCTGATGCCGTGAGTTTGTGAATCGTTCCGCAGGAGCACGAGGAGGAGGTCCTGGAAGATCGTGGATTCCTCGAGCATGAGCTGGGTGAGGGCATCGAGCAGGGGTTGATCCAGGGTTTTGGTGTAAACCAGCGTCCGGACCCGTTCCTTGAGAGCCTTTTCCGCGTCCGAGGTGCTGCTCCAGTTGAGATGGGCGATGCGGCTCTTGAGATCGACCATGCCGGTGGTGGTCGAGGCATCGATGCCTTGGAGAATCTCGCTCCAGGCCAGTTTTTCATCAAGGCCGAGGCCCTCGTAGTAGCTGATGATCTCGATTGCGGAGAGTCCGGCCAGCTTGGTTTGGATGGCCTTGCGCTCCTCCTCGTCGACTCTGGCGGCGTCGGGAAAGCCGGCGTCAGATCCCTCGGCGAGAGTTCGCAGTCCCTGCGCCAGCATGAAGTCCCAGAACCCTTCGGTTCCCAGGACATGGCTCAGCTCCCGATGGGTTCCCAGGTGTCGCGGGAAGTAAATGGAGTCCATGATGCTGGCTGCGGTCCGTGCCAGGGTGGTGCCCCCCATTTCGAGATCAGGGTTTGCGAGGGGCTCGGTCTGTTGCAGGAAGTAGGTCCACTCGTCCTTGGAGGAGGCCAGAAGGGCGGGGAGGGAGGCGATGTATTCGTCGTAATCATCGCCCCCGTAGTGGTGTTCCATGTCTTGGTAGGCCGCGCGGTAGAGGGCACGCAGGAATTGCAATTGGCCATCCGGATCTTCCTGAAGCCGGGCGAGGGCGACAAGCTCGGGAAGGTGTGTCCGCAAGGAGCCGGCACCGTTGGCGATCTCCAGCATGGGGAGTCCCTCGGCGGGAGCCAGTTCTCCCTTG
Organism: Verrucomicrobiota bacterium; assembly: GCA_027619375.1. GTDB lineage: Bacteria > Verrucomicrobiota > Verrucomicrobiia > Verrucomicrobiales > Akkermansiaceae > JAPKDA01. The sequence continues at coordinate 20,533 of JAQCFL010000015.1, forward strand.
CGCAGATCCTCCAGAATTTGTTTTGCGGAGACATCGCGGACATAGACGGAAAGTTTCTTCAGGTATTTTTCCATCCCCCCGGCCTCCCGCACCTGCCAGGAGCTGTTTTGGAAGCGGTCTTCCTCACCGGTTCCGGACTGGTCGAGGATGGCCTTGGAGTATTTTTCGAAGAAGGGTGCTGCGGCCCCACGCCGGGCCCGCACGTAGGTCTCCACCATGTCGATCATCCGCGGGAGGTCTTCGGCGTTGAGGATGTGGGACTCCACCACCTGGGCATCGGCTTCCTCTCCGGAGTTGATCAGGGCCAGCATGCCCGTGCTCTGTTGGCCGGGGGCTCCCGTTTGGAGGAAGAGACGTGCCAACTGGGAGCCGGAATCGGAGCGATGCTCGAGCCACCAGGCGAGGGCTGCGGCCTGCAGGTCGGCGGGGGGGAGGCCCTGGAGATTGCCGTCCGGGTCGGGGAGGGTTTGGAGGATGATGGCCCGGGCGATTTCGCCCCGGCTGCAGGGTCGGGTCATGGCGGTATATTGGAGCTCCCCGGGATAGGTGTCGGCGTTGAAGCCGGAATGAAAGACCCGGGACATGCCGAATTCGTAGGAGTCCTCCCTGGCCCTCCCGTCCATGCTGGTGGGGATGAGGGTCTCGTCAGTCGCTGCCGCAGTCATGGCGATGAACCCGTCCATCCCCAGCCCGACGAGCTCTGCAATCCAGGACTGCTCGTTCGCTCCCTGCTCTTCGTCTTCGTATTCCTCTTCCTCGTCGTCGGGGGAAAGGTTGGTTCCCAGCAACCAGCAGGAGGGGACGTTGATTTGGATGGGGCCTTCCTGGCTGAGCCAGCCCTCCAGAATGGTCACGGCCTTGGGGTTCAGGGTGACGTTTTTCAGGGGAGTGAGGGACGGCTGAGCGCCCTCCACTCGTGCCTGGAGGTGGGTCAGCAGGACCTCCGCGCCCTCCCTGTTTTTCCAACCCCTGCTGAAGCGGGAGACCAGCTGCTGGATCCCGTCGTGATAGGATTTCCAATCCTTTGCGGTAAAAAACGATTGGGTGAGATCCCCGTACTGTTGCTCGGCCAGGTCGTCGACGACGCGATCGATGATGAGGATTGGTTCGGGTGCGAGATCGAAGAGCCGCTGGGTGATCTGGTTGGCTTCATTGGTGTGACCGGCGCGATAGAAGTGGCAGGCCATGACGAGGAGTTTGCCGCACCAACGGGGTCCGCTGTCGTCGTAGGACCAGCGCTCGGAATTGAACATCATCGCCGTCAGGGAGGGAGTGTCCAGGAGCTTCAGGAGAGAGTTGGCATCGCCGACCACGTCCTGTTCCTCCCAGTCGCCCTGGCGCTCGTCTGTCTCGGCTTTCTTGCCCGGGCCGGTCAGGATCCGGAGGAGCTTGCCGCGTTTGGCGGTTTTGACCACGCTGATGGTTTCATAGGTCTCGTAGATGAGGGTTGATTTGCCATCGGCGGCCTCGGGCAGCAGCCAGGCATTGCCCTTGAGATCCGTGTTGGGATCGCGGCCGGAATAGCCGAAGTTGCGGTACGCTTGATTGCCCCCGGGCGGAGCATCCTGGAGGGTGAGGGTGACGTAGGTGGCGCCCTTGGCGTCGGGGAGGCCGAGGTTGATGAGGCGTGCAAAAGCCGCGCCGTAGTCGGCGGGTTTGGCTGGGTTGGGTTGGGGCGCTTCTGGGGGGGCATCATCCCCGGGTTCGGCGAAGACCCTGCCCGACCCCACGCTGAAGGCCTGGAGCACAAGGCAGGCCCAGACAGCTTTCACGTACATACGGAACGAAGGGGTATCCGGCCAACAGTTCTGCCGCAAGCCCTAAGAAGGGGGAAGGGGGCTCCGGTTGCCGCTGTGGGGAGGAGCGACGGGAGGAACGGGGTTGTGCTTCCCTGTTTTCCCGTCGATTGAGCAGGAGCAGCGGCGGACGGCTTCGGCGAGGGAGGCGAAGGGGTCGGAGGCGGTGGGAATGAATTCCTGGGTGAGGAAGCCGCTGAAGCCGGTGTCGGCGATGGCGCGGACGATGGCGGGGTAATTGAGTTCCTGGCTCTCGTCGATCTCGTGTCGGCCGGGGACGCCGGCGGTGTGGTAGTGGGAGATGTGTTGGTGGTTGGAGCGGATGGTGGCGATGACATCGCCCTCCATGACCTGCATGTGGTAGATGTCGTAGAGGAGTTTGAAGCGGGGGGTGTCGAGCTTGTTGCAGAGGGCGACGCCCCACTCGGTGTGGTCACAGGCGTAGCCGGGATGATCGACTTTCGAGTTGAGGAGTTCCATGACGAGGGTGATGTCATGTTCCTCGGCGAGGGGAAGGAGGCGTTCGAGGCCCGCAGCGCATTGGTGAATTTCCTCCTCTGGTGATCCCACGCAGCGGTTGCCGGAGAAGACGATGACCTGGGGGATGCCGGCCTCGGCGGCGGCGGGGATGAGTTCGCGGTAGATTTCCTCGAGGGTGTCGTGGTGTTCGGGGTCGTTGAAGGCGCGCTCGATGCAGCCGAGACCGCTTTCGTGCTCGGGGGCGGCGGTGATGGGGCATTCAAGACCGAAGGATTTGGCGATGAGGGCCTCGTGGGGGTGGAGGAGGTCGATGCCGTGCAGGCCGATCTCGGCGGCTTTTTCGCAGAGGGTTTCGAGGGGAAAGGCGTCGAAGCACCAGCGGCAGACGGAGTGGCGGAACATGGGGAGAGGATGGGGGCGAATGTCGCTGGTCGAAAGCATATTCAACCGGCGAAAGCCGGAAGAGTCGGGTTGGGGGGGAGGCATTGGAATGGCCACCGAGCCAAGTGCGTCCGTCCGCCGTGGCCCGGAGGGCGAAGGAGGAAGGAACGAGTTGGTGGGGAGTCGTTTCTTGTTAGAACGTCGAATGTCAAAAAAAAATCTGTCTGACCACTGTCCGTTCCAAAATTCTGAGAACCGTGGGCCTCTATCATCAATTCCTCAATGCTCTATTTCAAGGACTGACCCCTTTTTCCCGCCTTTGGTTGTTTGTCAAAGCGGTGTCGGTACCGCTGCCGGGGTGCTGCCACCGCAGTCCAAATGGCTACTCGTCGTCGTGGTCGCAGGTGCAGGCGTATTCGAGGTGTTTGCAGCCACCGCAATCATTGAGGTCGAGGTTGAGGCGGATCATGACCATCTTGGCGTCGGGCTTGACCTTGATTTGGAGGACGGTGGGGATGTTCTTGCCGTCGGGGAGGGGCTTGTCGGAGAGGAAGGAATCGCCCTCCTTGGCGAGGGTGAGGCGGGTGGGGTTGGCGCGTTCGCCGCAGATGACGGCGATAGTTTGTTCGGCGGGGGCGATGGCCTTGCCATGGTCATCGAGGAAGGTGATCTGCACTTTGCGGTCCTTGGTGACGAAAAGTTCGGCGTGGGGTTCGACTTCGTGGAGGATCTTGCCCTCGTTCGGTCCGGTGATCTCCGCGTGGGCGTGTTCGGTGCCTTTTTCTTTGGCGGCGGGTTCGGCCATGAGGGATGGGCTCAGAAAGAGAGCGGTGGCGAGGGCGAGGGTCAGGTTGGTTTTCATTTTCTTGTTTGTTGGTTTGTTTTGAATGAGACGGGGAGCGGGGTGATTTGATTCACTGGCTGGCGGCGGATTGGCGATTGATGGAGTTGAGGGCCGCCTTTTTGCCGAAGGTGAAGAAGACGGCGGGGGTCACGGCGAGGCCGAGGAAGGTGGAGCTGATGAGGCCGCCGACGATGACGATGGCGACGGGATTGAGGATTTCCTTGCCGGGTTCGTCGGCGGCGAGGACGAGGGGGACGAGGGCGATGCCGGCGGCGATGGCGGTCATGAGGACGGGGACGAGACGTTCCTGGGTGCCGCGGATGATCATTTCGCGGGTGAAACCCTCGCCTTCGTGGTTCATGAGGTGGAGGTAGTGGGAGATCATCATGATGGAGTTCCGGGCGGCGATGCCGGCCACGGCGATGAATCCGATGAGGGTGGCGATGCTGATGTTGTTGAGGGTGTAGCGGGTGAGGAGGATGCCGCCGATAAGGGCGATGGGGATGTCGAAGAGGACCTGCACGAAGCTGAGGCTCTTGAAGTAGCTGTAGAGCAGGAAGGCGATGACACAAAAGACGATGATGGACATGAGGATGATGCGTTCGGTGGCCTCCTTTTGCGCGACGTATTCGCCCTCGAAGGAGGGGGGTGAGTAGCCCTTGGGCAAGACGACCTTCTTCTCGACCTCGGCCTTCAGTTGATCGACGAGGGAGACGAGATTGGATCCGGTGGGGTTGATGGAGACGACGAAGCGGCGCTGGGTGTCTTCGCGGAGGATGGTGTTGGGGCCGGTGGCCTGGCGGAGATCGGCGATCTGTTTCAGGGGGATGCGCTGGCCGCTTTTTGTATCGATGTAGATATTTTTGAGTTTATCGGGATTCTCGCGCCATTGTTCGGGGAGTCGGACGACCAATTCGTAGACGCGTTGGCCCTCGTAAACCTCGGCGACGGCCTCGCCGCCGATGAGGGTGGAGAGTTCCTCATTCAATTCGCCGGGGGAGATGCCGTAGGCGAGGGCGCGGTCGCGATCCACCTCGATGCGGAGTTGGGGGATGGGGGCCTGTTGTTCGGTGCGGGCCTCCTCGAGGCCGGGGATGCCCCGGGCGATTTCCTGGATCTCGGTGCCGATACGGCGGATTTCATCGAGGTCGGGGCCATAGACCTTCACGGCGATGCGGGCGGAAACGCCGCTGAGCATGTGGCCGATGCGGTCGGCGAGGGGGCCGCTCATGGCGCTGAAGGTGCCGGGGATGCCGGACATCGTTTTGCGAATCTCGGCGAGGACCTCGTCGCGGGAGCGGCCGCCTTTTTGGTCTGATTCGAACTCCACATCGAACTCCACGGTGGAGACCGGGACGACGTGGTCGCCGCGTTCGGCGCGGCCGAGGCGATAGCCGACGGTGTGGACCTCGGGGATGGCGAGGAGGAGTTTTTGGGCGGTCATGGCGACCTCGTTGGTTTGTTTCAGGGAAGTGCCGGGGGCGGTGGTGGTGGCAATGACGGCGGTGGGTTCCTTGAAGGGCGGGAGGAAGTTCTTGCCCATGCGCGGATAGGTCCAGAGGGCGAAGGCGAGGAGGGCGGCGGTGCCGGCCATGACGAGGAAGGGTTGGGAGAGGGAGGCCTTGAGCCAAGTTCTCGTGAAGATCCATTTCAGGCCGCGGACGAGGAAGCCGTCGCGGTGTTGTCGCTCGGCTTTCGGATGGATGAGGAGGGAGGCGAGGACGGGGATGACGGTGAGGGAAACGACGAAGGAGGCCGCCATGCTCACGATGGTGGCGATGGCGATGGGGGCGAAGAGTTTGCCTTCCACCCCGCTGAGGGCGAGGAGGGGAAGGAAGACGAGGATGATGAGGATGGTGGCGTAGAGAATGGAGGAACGCACCTCGCTGGAGGCCCGGGCGATGACCTCTAGTTTGGGGAGGGGATTGGCCAGGGAGGCGTTCTCGTTGAGTCGGCGGAGGACGTTCTCGACATCGACGATGGCGTCATCGACGACCATGCCGATGGCGACGGCGAGGCCGCCGAGGGTCATGGAGTTGACGCTGAGGTCGAAGGCGTCGAAGATGAGGATGGTGATGGCCAGGGAGAGGGGGATGGCGGTGAGGGTGATGAGGGTGACGCGGACATTGAAGAGGAAGAAGAAGAGGACCACGGCGACCATGATGGCTCCGTCGCGGAGGGCTTCCTTGAGGTTTCCGATGGCGAGGTCGATGAAATCGGACTGGCGGTAGAGCATGACGAGTTCGACGCCCTCGGGGAGGGCGGATTTCAGTTCGTCGAGGGAGGCCTCCAGTTGGTCGGTGAGGGCGATGGTGTCGAAGCCGGGGGATTTGGTGATGCTGAGGATGACGCCGGGGTAGCCCTGGGCGGCGGCGTCGCCGCGCATCGGTTCGATGCCCCAGACCACCTTGGCGACATCGGAGATACGGACGGCGCGTTGATTTTCGTGGCGGACGACGGTCTTGCCGATTTCCTTGAGGTCGGTGGTCATGGCGAGGTTGCGGACCATGATTTCCTGGGCGGACTCGGTGAGGAATCCGCCGGTGGTGTTTTTCACGGCATTGGCGGCGGCGTCGCGGAGTTCCTCGAAGCTGATGTTGTGGGCGAGCATTTGCTCGGGATCGGGTTGGACCTGGATCTGTTTCACGCCACCGCCCATGGAGAGGACCTCGGCGATGCCGGGGGTGCCTTGGATTTTTTTGGCGATGGTCCAGTCGGCGAGGACGCGCAGTTCGCGGGGGCTGGTTTTCTCGGTGGGATCGATGAGTCCGACGAGCATGATATTGCCCATGAGGGAGGCGACGGGGGTCATGTAGGGGCTGATGCCCTGGGGGAGTTGTTCGGTGGCGCCGGTGAGGCGTTCCTGGACGAACTGGCGGGCCTTGTAGATGTCGGTGCCCCAATCGAACTCGACGAAGACGAGGGAGAGGGAGATGTCGCTGGTGGAGCGGAGGCGGGAGACGCCGGTGACGCCCATGAGGGCGTTTTCGAGGGGGACATTGATAAGAGTTTCGACCTCTTCGGGGGCGAAGCCGGGGGCTTCGGTGAGGATGGTGACGGTAGGTTTGGTGAGGTCGGGGAGGACCTCGACGGGGAGTTCAGTGGTCTTCTTAACACCGAGGGCGAGGAGGATGACCGCAGCGATGAGCACGAGGCCACGCTGCGCGAGGGAGAAGCGGATGAGGGAGTTCAGCATGGGCTCAGGCGGTCTTGCGGTCTCTCCAGATGTGCTGAAGGGCGATGAGGAGGAGGACGGCGAGGACGGCCGAGGTGCTGGCGAACAGTTTCACGGAACTGGCGGAAGAGGGGGCTGCGGTGCCGTGGTCGTGTTCGTCCTCGGCGGGCTGGCCGGCCTTCTGCTCGTCGGTGAGTTCGGAGCCGTCCTCGGCGTGGACATGGCCGTGGGCGGCATCGAGAGCCTCCTTGAGGGAGGGCCCGCCGCCCTTGCCGGCGAAGCCGAGGAGATAGGATCCCTTGGTGACGACGAGGTCGGCGGGGAAGACGCCGTTGATGATCTCGATGAAGAGGTCGTTCTTCTCGCCAACCTCGACGGGGCTCTTGAGGTAGGCATTGGGGATGTCGTAGTCGGCGATGAAGACGACGCGGTTGGCGGGGTCGCCCTGCAGGGCTTCCTGAGGAATGGCGAGGACGTTTGGTCTGGAGGCGGTGATGATGGAGAACTCGCAGCGCATGCCGGGGCGGAGTTGGTCGGCCTCGTTATCGAGGAGGAAGATTGCGTCGAGGGTGCCGGCGGCCTGATCGGCGGTGGTGCCGAAGCGGACGAGTTCGCCCTCGAAGAGGCCGGACTCGAGGGCGGGGATGCGGATCCGGGCGCGGGAACCTGGTTTGAGTTTGCCGGCTTCGGACTGGGGCACCTTGGCGATGGCCCAGACCTTGGTGAGGTCGAGGATGTCGAGGAGTTCGGAGGAGGGTTCGACCGGTTCGCCGAGGCGGACATGGCTTTCGGCGACGATGCCGGAGGCGGGGGCGAGGAGGGTGATGACGGGTGGGGGATCGCCGGCCTGACGGCTTTCGACCTTCACGACGACATCGCCCTTGTTGACATGATCGCCGGCGAAGACCTTGAGATCGACGACGCGGCCGGCGACGCGGCTGGAGACGACGCTGTGGTTGGTGGGGATCTCGGCGATGCTGCCGATGGCGAAGAAGGTCGTTTCGAACTCCATCTCGGCGGCCTCGGCGGTGACGACGCCGAGGTTTTTAACGGCGGTATCGGTGAGGATGATGGTGTTGGCGTCGCGGGTGTTGGTTTCCGCCCGGGCGGGGTCGGCGGAGAGCAGGGCGAGAGAGGCAGTGAGGAGGCCGGCGATGGTGCGGAGTGCGGTCGGCGGTTTGGATGAGAAGAGATTCATGGGGAACGAATGGGAGGGGTTCAGGGTTTGGCGACGGCGGCCTCGAATCGGACCCGGGCGAGGTGGAAATTTTTGACGGCCTCGATGCGGGAGGAGGAGAGTTGCAATTGTTGTTCCCGGGCACGGAGGACTGCCTGCAGATCGCCGAGGCCTTCGCGATAAGCCTTCTCGCTATCTGTTGATTGCTTCGCGGCGAGAGGGAGGAGGGTGTCGGAAATTTCGTTGAGCATCTTGATCCACTCGAGCATCTCCTTGTGGGAGCCGTCGGCTTCGTGGCGGATGTTGTGGGCGAGGGCGGTGATCTCCTTCTGCTTTCGTTCGGCGCGGGCTTGGGCGGCTTCGATGTTGCCCTCGTTCTTGTCGTAGAAGGGGAGGGCGATCTTGATGCGGAAACCGATGATGCCCTCGTTGTCGAGGCCCTCTGGGGCGTCTTCGGAGCGTTCCAGACCGGCGATGAGGCCGGCTTCGATGTCCTCGTAGCGCCGGGCTCGTTCGAGTTCGACATTCCGCGCGGCGGCCTCGGCGTTGAGTTGCGCGGCCTGGTAGTCGGGGCGGCGGGAGGGATCGACGGAAGCGCCGGGGAGGGAGGCGGTGGGGAGGGTCCCGCTGACGTTGAGCACCTCGGCGGTGCTCATGCCGAGGAGGGGTTTGAGTTTGCCGACCGCGGCCACCTCGGAGGCCTGGAGGAGGCGGATCTCGCTGGAGAGGCGGGCGGCCTCGAGGTTGGCCTGGCCGGCCTCGATGGGGGAGAGTTCGCCCTTCGCGGCGGACTCGCGGGTGAAGTCGGCGAGGGCCTTGGCGACGGTGGCCTGTTCATCAAGGAGATGGCGCTGTTGACGGAGGGCGAGCACCTCGACGAGGTGGGTGCGGGCTTCGGCGATAATGCCGCGTTCCACTTCGGCGACCTCCGCCTCGGCGGCCTTGAGGGAAGCGACGGAGATTTGCTTTTCGAGGTGCAGGCGGTTGGTGACCGGGAAGCGCTGGGAGATGCCGATCTCGATTTTTCCCTGGCGGAAGTCGGTGTTGTTCTCCCAGCCCGCCTCGAGTTCGGGGTTCGAGCGGCGGCCGACCTGGTGCATGAGGCCGGTGGCTTCCTTGATGCGGAGGCGGGCGGCGGCGAGATCGGGGTTGTCGCGTTGGATGCGGCCGGGGATGTTGTCGAAGGTGACGATGAGACCGGACGATCCCGCGCCCAGCGGGAGGAGTCCGAGGGTGAGGATGCCGAGAGTTGTTAGGGTATGACGGATCATGGGAAAAATGAGGGATGAGAGTTCTCCAAGGAAGGCCCGGTGATGGGGCGGGACGAGACCGCAGGATGCGGATCGGGGAGTGGACCTCAACTGTCCGTCGGGCCAGGAAATGGCCGGATGAGGTGATGAAAGACGATGCGGGACGTCGGAAGGACGCGTGGATCGCCTGCGCGGACAGAGGTCCGGCTAGGAGATGGGAGGGCGCTCGAAGACGGAGACGGGGGTCTCCGGGAAGAAGAGGAACTCGGTGCCGGAGCGAAGGAGTCCGTGCACGGGGGGATGGAGAGAGAAGGCTTCGCTACCGGAGATCAACCAGGCACTGGCCGAGGAGCAGAGGCAGTGATGGTGGTGCGGGTGTTGGTGCTCGGGGGAAGGGCAATGGTGGTCCTTTTCCACGGGGAGCGATCCGTCGTGCTCCCAGGGGCAGGGAGGGCAGTCCTCGCAGGGGAGGACACTGGAAATTTCGCCGCAGGCGTCGGGGGTGGTGCAGGGGACCTCGTGGGAGCGGCCCATGGCGCTGGGCAGCGTCAGGCCGAGCGTCATGAACAGGAGTAGGAAAGTTTTGGCGAGGAGTCGCAAGGGCGATAGTATAGAGAGCTGAAGTAAAAGAAGCAACGGGTTTTTCCCCGGATCTGTTCCGGAGTCGGCCCGGGAGGGGAGCGCGGGGGGTGGCTAGGCCGCCCAAAGCCACTCCAGAAGGCGCTCGACAGAGCGAATAAGGACAGGGGGGGGGCCAGGGCGGTTGTCTGGAAATTACAAGATGTTGATTATCAAGGGTCCGGTCCTAACAAATTTTGGGATA
>JAQCFL010000254.1 GCA_027619375.1 Verrucomicrobiota bacterium
CGCCGCCAGATCCCAAAAGGGCCGCAGCCCGAAGGGTTTTCTGCTGTGCCCCTCCGGCGAAGCCGCAGTTCAATCGGGCCCCAGATCCCCTCATTTTTCGCTTACGGGTTTTTCAACAGGCTGCTAATCCTTGCCAACGCCCATGAAACCCATGCACCCGCTCTTCGTCTCTCTTTCCATCGCCCTGCTCACTATCAGCCTTGTCCTTGGTCTTGACGGCGAGAAAAAAAAGGCCGAACGGATCGTCGTCCTGACCTTCGACGACTCCGTGGCCAGCCAGGCGACCTTTGTCGCGCCCCTCCTCAAGAAATATGGATTCGGGGCCACTTTCTATATCACCGAAGGCTTCGAATTCACCACCGACAAGCAGCACTACATGACTTGGGAGCAGATCAAGGAACTGCATGAGGCGGGCTTCGAGATCGGCAACCACACCCGCAGGCACAAGGGGGTGGCCGGACAACCCCTCGCCGAGCTCACCGCCGACATCGAACACATTGAGAAGCAATGTGAGGCGCACGGCATCCCCCGCCCCACCACCTTCTGCTACCCGGCCTACCAAACCAGCCCGGCCGCAGTGAAGGTCTTGCAGGAGCGGGGCTACCGCTATGCCAGGGCTGGCGGAGCGCGGGCCTTTGATCCGAAAGAAGACCACCCCCTCACCCTCCCCCAAGCCTTCGACGGCAAACCCGAGAGCACCCTCGAGCAATTCAAGGCCGCCGTGGCCATGGCCGGCGATGGAAAAGTCGCCGTGATGACCTTTCACGGCGTCCCCGACATCAAGCACCCCTGGGTCAGCACCACCCCCGAACTCTTCGAAGCCTACCTGAAGGTCCTGCAGGAAGAAGGCTGCCGCGTCATCGCCATGCGCGACCTCGACAAGTACGCCAAGCCGAACTGAAGCACCCCGCCCGTGGCGTGACCGTCCCGGTCGCCAGCCTTCCCCACCCGTGGCGGCGGTTTCCCAACCGCCCAGCCGACCCCTCCCTGGCGTGACCGTCCCGGTCGCCAGCCCTCCCCGCAAGGACCAACGACGCCTACGTCGTTCCCCTGCCGCACCGCGACAGCATCCCCGGACCCGCGACATTCCTGTCGCAGGCTCTCCCAAACCGGAGCGGCGACATTCCTGTCGCAGAGCAGCCCCGGCGGCGACATTCCCAGCCTCACTCCACCAATCCCACCTCCCCTCCACAAACAGCACTCAACATCCCCCCTTCCAACAGTCCGACCTGCGCCCGCTCCCTGCACCCATTCCCCATTCCCCATTCCCCATTTCCATCATTATCTCTTCCCCCCCCCTAACCCATCCTGCTACCCATAACTCATTGGGAAAAGCCCAACCTCACATCCCCGCCCGTCCTCTTTCACCCGACAATGATCGTCTACCTCGAGACCAAGGCCAGTTTCCAGGACGACATCCTCTCCAACCGGATCGAGGAAAAGGTCCACGAGGCCCTCAGGGGAGCCGCTGGCGACTTCAGCCCCGCCCAATGGCTCACCGATTGCCAATGGGCCGAACTCCCCGAAGGCTTCGCCGCCAAGGAAGGCTACTTCATCGCCCAAGTCCTCGGAGAATCCATGAACCGCCGCATCCCCAACCACTCCTGGTGCCTCTTCCGCCCCCCCCGGAGCAGGCTCCCGCCAAGGCAAAATCGTCCTCGTCCAATCCCAAGACCTCCAAGACCCCGACACCGGCCGCTTCACCATCAAACGCTACTCGAGTGAGAAGCAAATCACCGAAGAAGGCTGGCAACACCAACGCATCACCCTCTCGCCAGACAGCGACCGACAGAGCCACAAGCCGATCCAAATCACGCAAACCGAAACCTCCGATTTCCGGATTCTCGGGAAATGGATAGCGACCGTTGGCTAATGCCATGAATCAAGAATCTCACCATCCTTCCGCTCCAGACGGACTCCCTCAAGACCGCTTCTGCACCCTCCTTCACGAACAGATGATCCCGAAGACCCACGTTCCCGAAGTGAACCTGAAAGCGGCTAACTTTGCTCGACTAACTCGTGCCACCAAACTACGTTGGAATCGTTAAATAAATGGCCACAGCAGAACAAATTAAATCTCTGATCCGCTCCCACCTCAGCGAGGACCATGAGCGCTTCTACACTCTCGCATTACAAGTATTCTGACGACCGTCTGCGCCTGATCATCATCAGTAGCGGAAACGTTAAAGATCCAGAAGATTGGAAGCGCTTTCCAGAGTCGAATATCACCTGTGAAGTTCAGGATCCCGCACAGGCTTGGAACGCCTTAACCGTGGGTGCGTTCACCGAGAAAACCAACATATCCGATCCGACTCGTACCTCTTATAGCGCAATTGCGGAAGCTGGAGACCTTTCGCCGTTTTCGTCGACATCTTCGACATGGCCGAATCGAAAATGGCCGATCAAACCCGAGGTCTGTTTTGAGGGAGGAAATGTTGCAACCGGGCCCAATGATTCGGTTTACGATACCGATGACCTGAAGCTCCTTTCGACCTTCCACGACCCCCAAATCGCACAATTTTCTTCCTTCGCCGCCACAAGCGCCGCCTCTGCCCAAGCTGCGTGGATGGCTGCGCGCCTTCAAGCTGAGTATCCCGACGCTTGGCCAGAAACAATTCGGGGTTTGATAGTTCATTCGGCAGAGTGGACTGAAACTCAACCGCGCAAGTATCTCCGGAATAATTCGAAGGGAGGCTGCTACCAATTGGCGAAGATTTGCGGCTATGGAGTTCCTAATCTTGAACGAGCTATTTCATGTGCGGCAAATTCGCTCTCGCTAGTCTCACAGGCCGAACTTCAGCCTTTTGACAAACATGAAACACAGAGTCGCTACGTTTCGAAGGATATGCATATTTACCGGTTGCCGTGGCCAGTTGATGTGCTTCGGGATCTCCGTGAGACGCCGGTTCAAATGCGGGTTACTCTTTCATATTTTGTAGAACCAAGCCCTGGTGAAATTGGTTGGAAGGACCGGTATCGGCATGCTTCGCACGCACTCCGATTTGAGCTGAATGGCCCAGGAGAGGACGAAGAGGAATTTGTTCAGAGAGTAAACAGAAGAGCACGTGAGGATGACGAGCATCCAGGAACAGAAGGCGCTGCGAATCATTGGAGGCTAGGTGAAACCAGAAACGTCGGCTCCATTCACTCTGACCTCTGGTCGGGCACTGCTGTTGATCTGGCGGGCTCAAATTTGATCGCGGTTCATCCGGCAGTTGGTTGGTGGCGAGAGCGTCCCCATCTTGGCAGGTTCAATCGGCAAGCCCGTTACTCGTTGATGGTGTCGTTTGCTCTACCTGGGCAGGAGGTTGATATCTACACACCCGTAGCGGTTCAACTGGGAATTCCTACGCCGATAGAGATAACGATTTGAGTGCATGCCCACCCCCGGGGAACACAAAACTATCCAAGCTCGAATCCTCTCCTGCACCGCTCCAACAAATCCATAAGGCCTTCCTCACTCCCGCACCACCATGCCCATCAAACACGCCATCTGGACCGTCGGAGACTCCCCTGCTCCCCTCTCCGTCACCAAGCTCTCCAGCGAACAACTCCTCGAGGACATGATCGCGGCCGATCCGCGCATCGTCTCGGACGAATGGATGCTCATCGGTCGTCAGGAGATCACCCTCAGCGGCGGCCGCATCGACCTCCTCGCCATCGCCCCCGACGCCTCCCTCGTCCTCATCGAACTCAAACGCGACAAGACCCCACGCGACATCGTCGCCCAGGCCATCGACTACGCCTGCTGGGTCGAGAATCTCAGCACCGAACGCCTCTCGCAGAATGAGCCTTGCCTTCGCGGGCGAAATAAATACTGTTCTTTGGAACACTTTCCAGCCCAAATGCCCGACAAGAAGCACATCCGCAACTCCACCGCCGAGTTTCTCATCTTCTCCGCCCAATCTGGCGGGGACGGACTCGAAGTGCGCTACGAGGACGAGACGATCTGGCTGTCTCAGAAGTCGATGGCGCGGCTGTTCGACGTCGATGTCCGAACGGTCAGCGAACACCTCGGAAACCTCTACGAATCGGGCGAAATCGAGCGTCGAGCAACTCTCCGGAAATTCCGGACAGTTCAAATCGAGGGCTCCCGCGAGGTGGCCCGGGAGGTCGATCACTACAACCTCGACGCCATCATCTCGGTCGGCTACCGGGTCAACTCGGTCCCCGATCCTTCCTCCGGAGGTGGTGGCGCAGTGCGCCGAGGCGCTCGAACAACTGCAAGGCCACACCGACCGCAAATCGGCCCCCCGCGAACACCGCGCCGCGATACGGGAGAGAGTACGTTCGACGGGACAGTCCGCTTCCCCTCACCCCCAGCTGCCAACCCTGCCAACCCTGCCCAGCCCCTTGGAGTCGCAGCCCGCCGCACCGAACCCGGCCTGCCCCCTCTGCGGGGCGGTCATGGTCCAGCGAGTCGCCAAGCGCGGAGCCAAGGCGGGAAACCAGTTCTGAGGCTGCCCAATCTATCCCCGCTGCAGGGGAGTCATCGGAATGGGCTGACCTTTGCGAATGTTGGCCCGCCACCAGTCAGCATCTTCCTCCATCACCTCATGATCCAATCCTTCGCCGATCCTGACACCGAGCAGTTGTTCCGGGAGGAGAAGAATCGGCGCTTCAATGCCATCGCCCGGGTGGCCTTGCGCAAGTTGATCCAGATGAACCGGGCCCGGCAACTCACCGATTTGGCCGTGCCTCCCGGCAACCGCCTGGAGGCCCTGAAAGGCAAGCTGGCCGGCTTCCATTCGATCCGCATCAACCAGCAGTGGCGGATCATCTTCCGATGGACGGAGCACGGCCCCGCCGAGGTGGCCATCGTGGACTACCATTGACAGCCCCCCTATGACGTCATACGTTATACACATGAACCCGCCCATCACCCCCGGAGAAATCCTGCTGGAGGACTACCTCGAGCCGATGGGGATTTCGCAGAATGCGATGGCTCGCGCCATCGGGGTGGCACCGCGGGCGATCAATGAGATCGTGCACGGCAAACGCTCCATCACCCCGCAGATGTCGATCCGCTTCGGGGCCTTCTTTGGGCAGTCCGAGGATTTCTGGCATGGGATTCAGGTGGAGTGTGATTTCCGGGCGCTCCGAGGGAAGGTCAAGGAGTTGACCAAGGGCATTCTGTCCGCCGAGGACCTCCTGGCTTCCTAAGTGGAGAGCTTCGACAGGCCTTCGAGGCACGGGTCCGGGTAACAGTTTAGCTGATTTTCTGGTCAGGCGGGGCAGAAAGGGGTCAGTCAGAATATTTGAACATTTGGGAATAGTCTCGCTGAGGCCGGGGCATGCTTACACACCTCCTCTTCAAGCGACCTTCCCGGCTCGGAGTCCGCGCGCGCTACCGCGCGCATCGGACAACCGAGCCTT
>JAQCFL010000255.1 GCA_027619375.1 Verrucomicrobiota bacterium
TGGGGAGGCGGTGGGCGTTGATGGGGGAGGGCGCGGGAGGGGCTGGAACCGCCGACGCCTCGCAGAGGCGCCGCTACGCGGGGAAGGCTGGCGACCGGGACGGTCACGCCACGCGGGTTTTTGTTTTGCGGGAAAATTCAAAGCGCTGGACGGGGTTGGGGGCGCTTTCTATCGTGGTGACTCTGATGGACGAGAAGGTATTGATTGCAGTGTTGATGGGGGGGCCGGGATCGGAGCGGGAGGTGTCGCTGGCTTCAGGGAAGGCGGTCTTGGCGGCGCTTTTGGCGGAGGGCTTGAATGCGGTGGGGGTGGAGGTGACGGATCGGGTGCCGGTCCTGCCGGAGGGGACGGGATTGGCCTTTAATGTGATTCACGGGACTTTTGGGGAGGATGGGGACCTGCAGGCGTATCTGGAGGAGCGGGGGATTCCCTACACGGGGGCGGGGGAAGCGACCAGTCGGGTGGCTTTTGACAAGGTGGCGAGCAAAGAAAAATTCGTGGCGGCGGGGGTGCCGACGCCGGCATCGGAGACGGTGGATGTTTCCGGAGGAGTGCGCCTGCCGAAGATGGCAGTGCCGTATGTGGTGAAGCCGCCGCGGGAGGGATCGAGCGTGGGGATCCACATTGTGAAGGATCCGGCGGAGGGGGAGGCGGCCATGGTCGATGCGGCAAAATATGGGGATCAGGTTTTGGTGGAGCAGTTTGTGCAGGGCAGGGAGTTGACGGTGGCGATCGTGGACGGGGTGGCCTTTCCGGTGGTGGAGATCATTCCTCCGGCGGACGGGTGGTATGATATGAGCACCAAATACCCCTGGTTGAGCGGTCAGGAAGTGGGGAGTCAGTATGTTTGTCCGGCCGATTTGACGGCGGAGGAGACCCGGGTGGTGCAGGAGGCGGCGCTGAAAGCGCACCAAGCCTTGGGAATTGAGGTTTACTCGCGGGTGGATGTGCTGCTAGATTCCTCAAGTAATCCTTACATCTTAGAAGCCAATACAATTCCCGGAATGACGGCGAGCAGTTTGTTGCCCAAGGCGGCGGCGGCGGCGAGTCCCGGTTATGGGTTTGGGGCGCTGTGTCGGAGGATTGCGGAATTGTCGATGAAGTTGAGAAGTCCCGATGCTGAAACGTAAAACATCCCGAGTGAGGAAGAGGCGCGACTCGAAGCAGTTGCACCTGAAGGTGAGTTCGCCGCGCATATTTGGCTACAGCTGTCTGCGCTTCTGCGGGAAGGGTGTGAAGTTGGTGGGGTTGGGGGGGCTGTTGGTCGGGGCGGGTTGGGGGGCGAAGTCGGGGTTGCGGAAGGTGTTTATCGACAATGAGGAATTTCGTCTGGAAGCGATTGAGTTGGAGAGCAACGGGCCGATCGGGGTGGAGGATTTTGTGCGGGTGACCGGGGTGGATCCGGCGGGGAGTGTGTTTGCGGTGACGCTGAGTGCGGTGCGCAAGCAGTTGGAGGCGTATCCGGGCATACTTGATGTTGATGTGAGCCGGCGCCTGCCGGGCACGCTGAAGGTGGAGGTGAGGGAGCGCATTCCGGTGGCCTGGTTGGAGTGCCGTGGATTGGAGATTTTGGCGCGTGATGTGGAGCGCGGGTTGTTGGTGGACGAGGAGGGGGTGGTCTTCCCCTGTGAGAAGTGGTGGGTGGATGAGGCGAAGCGATTGCCGGTGGTGGTGGTGATGGAGGGGGTCTCGGGGGATTTCGAGGTCGGGAAGCGGATGCGGCATCGTGAGGCGGAGCGGGCGCTGGATTTGGTGTGCCTGAGCCGACGGATGTTGGAGGAGGAGGACTGGGGGATCGCGGTGGTGGGGGTGCAGAACGATTATTCGCTGGTGGCGGCCACGACGGGGGGGACGGTGGTGACCTTCGGGATGTATGATCACAAGCGTCAGGTGGCGGATTTGCTCGCTTTGGAGCGGTTTTCCCGCGATACGAACCGACCGATGGAGCGGATCAACCTCATCCCGGAGCGGAACATCCCGGTGATTTTCACCACCGGGGCTGAACCCGCGCCGGCCCGAAAAACCGCCCCGGCGGCGGAAAATCGCTTGGAAAGAGACATCCGGGCGATACTGAATCGGAGCTAGCAGCAATTATGGCCAAGACGCGCATTCATGTCGGGCTCGAGATCGGGACAACCAAAACGTGTATGGTTGTCGCAGAAGTGAAGCCGGACAGTTCGGTAAAGATCCTGGGAATGGGGGAGACCCGTTCGGCGGGAGTGCGAAAGGGGGAGATCGCGGACTACCCCCAGGTGCGGGCCTGCGTGAAGGCGGCGCTGCTGGAGGCGGAGGACATCAGCGACGTGGACATCAACAGTGTCTATCTGGCGGTGAGCGGGGCGCACATCGAGGGGCTCAACAACCGGGGGACCTTTCGTCTGCCGGAGGGGGAGCCGGAGATTGCGCCGCGGCACATCGAGGAGGTGAAGGAGATCGCCAGCGACATCGCCATCCCGAGTGACCACGTGTATCTGCACAGCCTGATCCGCAACTACGTGGTGGACGGACAGCCGCACACGACCATGCCGATCGGATTGTTGGGGAAGACGCTGGATGCGGATTTTCACATTGTGCACGGGGTGCGGACGCGCATTCAGAACAGCATCAAGTGTGTGCGGGAGATTCCGCTTGATGTGGATGACGTGGTGTTTTCGCCGATCGCCTCGGCGCAGATCGCGTTGACGCGGAAGCGGAAGGAGGCGGGAGCGTTGGTGATCGACATGGGAGGAGGGACGACCGACTACGTGCTCTATGTGGGTGGGGCGATTTGTGCCTCGGGGTGCATTCCGGTGGGGGGGGATCACATCACGAACGACATTCACCTCGTCACGCACATTCCGACCTCCCGGGCGGAGCAGGTGAAGAAGACCGAGGGGGATGCCTCGGGGAACCCGGAGCGATCCATCGGGACGGTGGTGGTGCCGGACGAGGGGGGATTTCCGGAAATGGACATCAAGCGGCAAATTTTGAACGACGTGATCCGCTGGCGGTTGGAGGAGACCATGCAGTTGGTGAAGGCGCGGCTGCCGGTGGGGATGCTGGAGCGGGTGGGGACGGGGGTCTTCCTGACGGGGGGGACCAGTTTAATGTCCGGATTCGGCGAGTTGGCCTGTGATGTTTTCGGTCTGCCGGTCTATCGGCCGGAGCAGCCTGACGTGAGCGGAGTGCATGCTTACTTCAAGGATCCTCAATATTCCACGGCCCTGGGGTTGATCCGCTATGCGCAAATCCTCGACGAAGAGCGTCCCGATTCGCGGGGCAAGGCGAAGATGGGCGTTTTTTTACGATCACTCTGGCCATTCGGAGGCTGAGAAGCTAATTCCGGGCCAGAAAACTGCCATGATTCCCTACGAGCGTACCCGTCAGCAGACCATTCCCAATTCCTCAGTCAAGATCATCGGAGTCGGTGGTGCC
Source organism: Verrucomicrobiota bacterium (assembly GCA_027619375.1). GTDB lineage: Bacteria > Verrucomicrobiota > Verrucomicrobiia > Verrucomicrobiales > Akkermansiaceae > JAPKDA01. Next base: position 3,415 of record JAQCFL010000255.1, read on the forward strand.
GGAGCCAACATGTTGGACCGGGTCGCCATTGATGGGATGGACGGGGCCGAGTTGTTGGTGGCGAACACCGATTTACGGACTTTGACGAGTTCCGTATCAGCGGAGAAAATTCAACTGGGGCGGGCGCTGACGAAGGGCCTTGGCTCGGGTGGAGATCCAGATTTGGGGCGTCAGGCGGCGCTTGAGGCGGAGTTGGAGATCCGGGACACGTTGCGTGATCGGAAGATTGTTTTCATCTGTGTGGGGCTTGGTGGAGGAACCGGATCGGGAGCGGCGCCGCTCATTGCGCGATTGGCGCGGGAGGAGGGGGCCTTCACGGTGGTCTTTGCGACGATGCCATTCGGCTTTGAGGGCAAGCGTCGTCGGGAGCAGGCCGGGACGGCCTTGAACGAGTTGGCGGTGTTGGCGAATGCGTTGGTGACTTTTGACAACGGGCGGATGGGCGATCTGGTCCTGGCGAAGCAGGGGGTGCACGAAGCGTTCGCTGCGGCGGACCGGATGATCTCCGAAGCGATCAAGGCGGTGACGCGGATCGTGTTGCGTCCGGGGTTGGTGAACATCGGACTCGACGATTTGGTGGCGGCGCTCAGTTCGAACCGTTCGCGTTGTTTGTTTGGATCGGGAATCGCGGAAGGTGAGAACCGGGCGCAGCAGGCCCTGAAAAATGCGCTGCTCAGTCCGCTGTTGGACCGGGGCAGTTTGTTGGCGCAGGCGCAGACCGTGCTGGTGCACATTTGTGGAGGAGAGGATCTGACGCTCTACGAGATTGAATTGTTGATGCGCGGGTTGGGCAAGCATGTGCCGGAGTCGGCGCAGATGCTCTTTGGAACGGCGGTGGATCCGGCCATGAAGGATTCGCTGAGTGTGACCCTGGTGAGTTCGCTGCCGGAGGAAGCATTGCAGGAGGGGATCAGTGCGGAGAGCGCGGGGGGGCCGTCGAGTCGGGCCAAGACGCCAATTTCAGTGGAGGATCTCGACGAGGATTTTGTGGGGCTTGATACGGTGGGAAAGTCGGAAGGGGAGGAGCCACGGACGCAGCTACCTCCTCCAGCGAAGATTAAAGGGAAGTCCGGAATCGAGAAGATCACGATCGCGGTGCCGCCGCGGAAGATGGAGCGGACCCCGCCGCCGGAGCCGGAGCCGGAGCCGGTGGTGGAGGCGGAGCCCTATGAGGTGGAGGCGGAAGCGCCGTTTGCGGAGAAGCTTCCCGAGGTGGAGGAATTGCAGGAGGTGGAGGAGCCGGTGGCCGAGGTCCTTGAGGAAGCCGCGCCTGAGGTGGTGGAAGCCGCAGCTTCCGAGGAGGAAGAGGAGAGTCCCGCCTTTGAGGAGCGCGGGGCAACAAGGTCCGGGGAGTCTCCGATGGAGAGAGGGGTGTCGGACGTGACACGCCGCGTCAAGCTCCCGCCGAAGCGGCAGAGCCGGTCCGTCACGAAACTTGATGATGTGTTTTCCTCCACGGGGGAGGATGAGGCTCCCGAGCCGGAACCGGTGGTGGAGGAAATGGATGAATGGGGGGATGAGGCCCAAGTGATGCCGGTTGGTGGCGGGTCTCGCGCCGCGTTGGACGTGACGGATCCGGATCCGGAAGCGGATGGTGATGTGGTGGCCTTCTCCACGGTGGAACCGAGCGAGGATTCCGGGGACCGATTTCGCAGTAGTATTGAGGAGCTGCAGGCAGCGGCGGAGCATGATCCGAAGCCGCAGGGTGAGTTGTTGCTCGAAGGAGGGCCGAAAGGTCGCTTCGAGGGCGAGGACCCCAACATCGTGGGCGGAGAGGATTTGGATATCCCGCCGTTTTTGCGGAAGAAGAAAAGGTAGGGGGGTGGAGTTGTCGCTGCCGTTGGCTGCTCTGCGACAGGAATGTCGCGGCTCCGGTGGTATGCGGTCGCCTTGCGACAGGGGAACGATGTAGGGGGGGGCGTTGGTC
>JAQCFL010000256.1 GCA_027619375.1 Verrucomicrobiota bacterium
ATCATCCCCGAGCCCTCCGCCCTCGCGCTGGCGGGTCTGGGTTTCCTCGGTCTGACGTTCCGCCGCCGCCGGCAGACTAGGATTCTTTTCCGCGATATCGTTTTCCGGATAGGAGACCAGACGGGCAGGCGAACCCATCAGAAACAATCAAAGGCATGAAATCGAATCTTACGGTCATTGGAGCGATCGCGCTGGGCATGGCAACATCGGCCCCGGCGGCAACCATCAGTCCGGACGACCCCCTTGTCCCGGCGGGCCTCGGGGTCGGCGATACCTTCCACCTGATATTCGTCACGAGCACGACTCGCGACGGAAACTCGGGTGAAATCGCGGATTACAACACGTTTGTCAACACGGCGGCAAATTCAGGCGGTTCGCAGCTTGCGGCCTTGGGCGCTACCTGGTATGCGGTGGCCAGCACGCAGGGGAGCCCCAAGGGCACTTCCCGCTCGGCTCCCGGTTACATCCCTCCGGTGGCCGCCATTGAGAACGCGGTGGTCACAGCCGCGGTGTATCTGCCGGACGGCACCAAGATCGCGGATGATTCCGCTGACATGTGGGATGGCGACATCGATGCCCCCATCAATATCGACGAGCTTGGGAATGTTGTCGCGACCGACACCCAGGTATGGACGGGGAGCAGAGCGACATATGCCGGTCAATGGGGCTACCCGGCCGCGTGGCCGTATGGAGCGGACGGCAACACCGAAACGGCAGGTTACTACTGGAATTCACTCGGAGATCGTGCTCCCGGCTATTACCGGTATGGGAGGGTTGGCCAGACCGGCAGCAAATGGATCGCCGGCCCTGAACGGATTGGCGGATCGCTCAGCTTCTATGCCCTGTCGGAGGAGTTGACGATCGGTTCCGCGTTGTCCATCAAGCTCGCCGTCACCTACGTCCCTGCCAGTGACAACCTCGTCTTCACTTGGAACAGCCAGAGCGGAATGCTCTACGACCTGCTGAGTGCGACCGACCTGACTACCGCCCCGGACACCCCCTGGGCGGTCTATGACGACGGCGTCACGGTCACCACGGACTTGGAGGCGGATCCGTCCGGCACCAACACGCTGACCGTCCCGCGCCCCACGGCCGATGCCACCCGCTTCTTCGCGATCCTCGAGAAGGATTCGCCGCCGCTGTTGTCGGAGGACTTCGAGGCCAATGACGGCGGCTTCACCGCCAGCAAGACCACAGGCACCGATTGGGCCCACGGCGCCCCGACATCCGGCAGCGCCGGCAGCCCCAACGCCGGCGGCTTTGTCGACAGCGGCGCCGGCAGCCCGCCGTCGGCTCAGTGCTGGGGAACCGACATCGGTAATCCGGGCTTCTATGCCGACCCCACCACCGACAGCTGCCTGAGTTCGCCGGTCATCGACCTAAGCGTCATCGCCGGGGCCGAACTGCGCTTCGCCCAGGCCCTCGACTTCCCCGCCGGCGACACCGCGGTGGTCAGGGTCATCGATGTGTCCACCAGCACCGAAATCGTCTCCGGACCCTTCCCGCTCACCGTCACCGACTCGGCGCCCACGAGCGCCCTCTGGGAGAATGCCGGCCCCTATGCCCTCCCCGTCGGCGGGCAGATCCGCATCGAGTGGTGCTTCAGCGGAACCGGGGACACCAGCGACGACTACATGGGCTGGTACATCGATGATGTGCGGGTGACAGCGGACTAACCACGCAATTGCCGGTCAGCATCGCGAATTGCCGGCCGCCCATGCCCCCGCGGGGTGCATGGGCGGCCCTTTGCTGAAAGGTATTCCCAATGCTTCGATGAGAACGAAGGTCCATCCACGCGCCGTGGGCGCCCCGGTCCGGGACGCCATGCCGGCGGGCGTCCGGGCTCGCGGACGCTGGATTCCCGCGCTCGCCGCGCTGCTCGTTTCCCAGCACGTCATGGCGCTGCCGGACCACCTGACCGCGGTCGCCGCCAACCCGCACACCGGCGCGCAGGTCACCCTTGAACTCGAGCGCTACAACCTGCGCGCCCCGAACTGGGAGTGCCGCATCTACACCTCGCCGACGAGCTATTCCGCCTTGCCGGCCGGCGAGGTGCCGGAGGTCGCCACCTACCGGGGCCGGACCAGCGATGGCGGCATGGTGTGCGGCGGTGTGCGGCCCGACGGCACGCTCTACGCCCTGGTCAACTACGGCTGCCGCCCGGCCGGGGCGGGCAATTCCGACCCCTACGAGGGTGCCGAGCGCTACAGTTGGACGATGCAACCCCCTTTTCCCCGCCCTCCGGTCCGGCCCGACGGCTGGCTCAGGGACCTACCCCAAAAGCAAATTACTAGCAGCAACCCTTTCTTACTCATCTTCGTCGAAACTCTTAAAATTTGGAGCTTGGACTTCAGTCCGAGTGGGGCTCGCGAGGTGGACTCGGACTGAAGTCCAAGCTCTGAAGGCTCACTTCACGAGTTCGAAGGTGTCGAAGAGGCGGCCTTCGAGGTCGTAGGCTTTGTAAACGAGGGTGGAGCCGTTGATCCAGACCATGGTATAGTGGTGGCCGCGTCGCACGATGTGGGTGAAGGGCGCGCGGAAGGGGCCAGCGGTTTCGAGGTTGCCGCCGCCGCCGCCGGTGATGAGGTGGATGGAGCCGTCTTTTTCGACAGGCTTGTCGTGGTTGATGGGCCAGGTGCGTTCGTAGGAGTGGATGTGTCCGTTCCAGACGATGTCGACTCCATGTTGATGCGCGAGGTGGGCGAGGTGGCGGGCGTTGAGATCGCCGCGGGTGCCTTTGTTGGTTTTCCAGAGTTTGCCGTAGTCGTCTTCATCCGTGGTGTAGGCGGGATGGTGGTGGCAGAGGATTTTCCAGTGGTCCTTGGAGGCGGCGAGTTGTTGGGCAAGCCACTGGTATTGTTCGGAACCGGGGGAGCATTTCTTGTTGGTGTCGACCATGAAGAAGCGGGCGTTTCCGTAGGTGAAGGTGTAGAAGTATTCGGGTGCGGGGACGGAAACGTAGTTGTAGTAGTTGGCGGCGTTTTGTTCGTGATTGCCGAGAACGGGGTAGAAGGGCACGCGGGAGACGAGGGGTTCCATGCTGGCGAAGAAGTGGTTGACCCACTGGTCTTTGATACCGCCGGTGTCCACGAGGTCGCCGGGGTGGAGAAGGAAATTGGGCCGCTGGGACCAGGCCATTTCGGCGAGTGCTCCGGAGACGGCGGGGTTGCCCTGGGTGTCGCTGATGACGGCGAAGGCGAAGGGGGTTCCGGGGCCGGCGTCGGTTTGGAAGGTACGGACTTCGGAGTCGAGAGTCTGGAGGCCGTCCGGGCCGGGGGCTTCGCTGCGGGTGCAGTAGAAGTATTGCGTGCCGGGCTGGAGTCCTTCGATGCGGAGTTCGTGAATGGGGCCGTTGCTTTTGGTTGCGACCGATGAGGTGCATTCGTCGGTTTCGCCATAAAAGAGGGTGCCGGTGGCGGGCTTGGAGGTTTCCCACATCACGGTGATCCCGGTGGTGGTGGCGAATTGGAGGTAGGGAAGGATGACGGACTCCAGCGGGCGGGCGGCGGTGAGATCCTTGGGAGTGGTGTCGATGAGCTTGGCATTGTGGCTGAACTCGTGAGCGATGCCTTCTTCGGTCGCGACGTCTTCATAAATGGAGGTGGAAACGAGCTCGCCACAGAGCGGGTAGTTTTCATCCTGATCACGGTAGCCGGCGACGAAGAGTTTGGGGTCCTCGGGATAGATGATAGCTCCGCCAACCTCGTCGGTTGAGCTGTCCTTTTTCCCGTTGATGAAGAGAGTGAGGATCTTGCCGTCGTAGGTGGCGGCGAGGTGGGTGAAGGTGTCGGGCTTGAAAGGTTTGCTGGAGCGGACGACGACAGCGCGGCCATCGCCATCGTCGGTTTTGACGGTGGAGAGAGTGACCATGAAGTGGGTTTGATCGTAGCCGAGGCTCCAGCCTTTTTCGAAGCCGCCATTGTCTTCGAGCGAGCCGATCAAGCCACCGTAGCGGGTACCTTCGTGAACGCTGCACCAGGCGGAGACGGTGAAGGAATCGGTGGGGAGTGTGTCAATTGTGACAGCGGGAGTGGTGCCGGTGCCATTGAAGGCGAGGCCGGTTTCGGTGGCGAGAAATTGGGTGGGCGCAAGGGGGAGGTCGGGTCCTTTTTGGGCGGTCAGGGTGCCTCCTTTGAGAAACTGTTTTTGAAAGCTGTAGTTGATGAGCGGGTTGGGGCCGGTGTGAGCGAGGGCCGAGAAGGGCAGGGTGAGAATCACGACGAGGGCTTTCATTCGGGCGATCATGGGGACTCTCGAAAGTGCGGCAAGAAGGAAGACCTTATCATTTGTGATTTCTACTGGCGTCAGCAGAGGCGGCCTTCATGATCGGCTGTCATGAAGTTGCTAGGAATTGTTGCTAGGAATTTGCTTTTTGCGGGAGGGCTTTGAAGCCGCCCTTGGACCGGAGCGGAGGGGGGAGAAAGGGGGTTGCATTTGAGCCACTCAAGTTTGCGTCAGACAAGTTTGCGTCTTGGAGGTTAGTGCCGGTCAAGTCGGCATCGACCAATATTGCGCCAGCCAAGTCTGTATCTATGAGTATTGCGCCACTTAGGTTTGTTCCAGTCAGGTCGGCACCAGCCAGATTTGCGTACCACAGTTCAGCGCCGTTGAGGTCAAGTCCTGTCAGGTTTGCGCCTGCCAAGTTTGCCGAGTGCAAGTTTGCGCCAGGTTCAATTGTGTATCCGTTAACAATCATGCTTTTGCCAATCTTGGTGTCAACGGTTCAAGGTTTGCAAGACTCTTCGGATTACACCAAACAGGTTTGCGCCAAGCCGTTTTGCGCCAAGCCGTTTTGCGTCAGTCAAGTTTGCGTCATTCAAGTTTGCGTCAGTCAGGTTTGCATGAGACAGGTCTGCTGCATATATCCTTGCCCTAGTCAGGTTTGCCTCAGTCAGGTTTGCGTCAGTCAGGTTTGCGTCAATCAAGTCCGTGCCAAACAGGTCTGCGGCAGACAGGTTTGCCCCCGTCAGGTCTGCGCCACGAAGGTTTACGTAATGCAATTTTACACCAGTCAGATTTGCACCAGACAAGCCAACGCCTTGCAGGTTTGCATGACTCAGGTCTGCACCAGTCAGGTTTGCCCCAGTCAGGTCTGCGTAAGACAGTTTTGTCTGAGTCAGGTTTGCACCAGACAGGTTTGCGCCCGACAGGTCTACGTCAACCAGGTTTGCATGAGACAGGTCTGCGCTCGCCAGGTTTGCGTTCGGTTCAATTGTGTATCCGTTAACAATCATGCTTTTGCCAATCTTGGTGTCAACGGTTCAAGGTTTGGCTGCTAGGAATTTGCTTTTTGCGGGAGGGCTTTGAAGCCGCCCTTGGACCGGAGCGGAGGGGGG
>JAQCFL010000257.1 GCA_027619375.1 Verrucomicrobiota bacterium
CCCGCCCCGGCCCCCCCGAACTCCTCAAACGCCTCCCCCTCTGGCTCGAATCCCTCCTCTTCCTCCTCCTCGCCGCCCTCGGCACCGCTTCCCTGCGCCTTCCCACCCTCGCCCGTTGCCTCCTCGGCCCTCTTCTCATCATCGCCGCCCTCGCCCTCAGCATCGCCCTCCTCCGCTACCAGGGCTCCTGGGCCCCCTTCACCCCCCTCCTCGCCTGCACCTCCCTCACCTGGCTCCTCACCACCTACCTCCACCACAAAATCACCCCCCAGGAACAACCCTCCTAATCCCCTCATTCCCCAACTCCCCACTCCGCATTCCCCTTTCCTCACTCCCCATTCCGCATTCCGCATTCCCAACTCCCCATTCCCAACTCCGCATTCCTATTCCCCCATTCGCGTCCATTCGCGGTTAAAATTCCGGACTCCCTCATTCCCCAATAACCGATGCCCAGCATCCCCACCACCAAAGCCGCCACCCTCATCGAAGCCCTGCCCTACCTGCAGCGCTATCGCGGAAAAACCTTCCTCATCAAAATGGGCGGCTCCGCCATGGAGAACCCCGAACTGGTCAGCGATGTCATGCGGGACATCACTTTCCTCGAAATCGCCGGCATCAACCCCATCATCGTCCACGGCGGCGGCAAGGCCATCTCCGCCGCCATGACAAACGCCGGACTCGAGGCCAAGTTCGTCGGCGGCCTCCGCGTCACCACCCCCCAAGCCATCGCCATCGTCGAAAAAACCCTCGCCAAATCGATCAATCCCCAGCTCGTCAACCTCATCAACCAACACGGCGGCCGCGCCACCGGCATCCCCGGCACCGGCGTCTTCCAGGCCCGCCGCATCCTCGCCACCGACGACCAGGGACAACCCGCCGACATCGGCCGCGTCGGCGAGGTCGAGTCCTGCCTCACCGACGACATCCTCTACGCCACCTCCTCCAACATCGTCCCCGTCCTCACCCCCCTCGGATCCGAAATCGGCACCGGCAAAACCCTCAACGTCAACGCCGACCTCGCCGCCGCCGCCCTCGCCTGCACCCTCAAACCCACCAAACTCGTTTACATCTCCGACGTCCCCGGCCTCCTCCGCGACCCCAAGGACCCCACCACCCTCATCCCCACCCTCACCCGCACCGAGGCCGAAGCCTACATGGCCGACGGCACCATCTCCGGCGGCATGATCCCCAAAGTCCGCTCCGCCCTCGACGCCCTCGACGCCGGCGTCGGCAAAGTCCACTTCATCGACGGCCGCGTCCCCCACACCCTCCTCCTCGAAATCTTCACCAAACAAGGCAGCGGCACCCAAATCATCAAGTAACCCGTGGCGGCGGTTTCCAACCGCCCAGCCGAACAACCCAACCAAAGTGTCCCTGCAGCAATGTCCCAAGTGTGCAACGAAAGCGTTCACTTGGCACGTCGACGAAGAAGAATCCCCATACACGATCTGGCTCTGTAATAATTGCGACTACAAAGCCCTTGAAGATGAAAGCAAGCCCCTCGATTGCCCATCCTGCGGCACCAAAAAATCGCTCTCGCTTTTGCGTGAGGACACCGGATTTTACCGATGGTGTGCCGCCTGCAAACACGAAAAAAAATCAACTAAAACCTCTTAAACCGGCATCCTGCCTCGGTCCCGGAGGGACCTTCGATGTTAGCCGGGCGGCTTCAGCCCCCGGATTCCATCCCCATAGCTCCCGCGCCGCGTAGCGGCGCCTCACCGGGTTCCCAGCCCGCCAGCCCGCATCACCGCCCCGCAAACCCCTCAGCCAAAGGTCCGACAATTTCCCCGGCTCCCCCATGAAAAAGCACCCCCCAACCGTGTTCCCCGACGAACTCTGGAAGGAGATCGGACTCAGCCTCTCCAAACCGAAATTTTCTGCCATCACCAGCGTGACCGTAGAAAAAATTCGCCAGGCCAAAATAGCCAAGGCGGAGTTCATCGAAGATACATTGGTCATCACCCTTGCGTAACCATCCTCACCAAATGCGCCTCCTCCTCCCCATCCTCCTCCTCGCCCTCCTCGCCACCCTCCACGCCCAGGACCTCGCAGACAACCCCGCCGCCCTCCAACAACGCGGCCACGAGCACTTCTTCGCCGGCCGCTTCAAGGAAGCCATCGCCGACTACGACGCCTACCTCGCCGCCTTCCCCGCCCGCGCCCCGCACCACTGGCAGCGCGGCCTCGCCTACTACTACGCCGGAGACTACGAAAAGGGCGTCGCCCAGTTCGAAAGCCACCAACTCGTCAACCGCCACGACGTCGAAAACGCCGTCTGGCACTTCCTCTGCGTGGTCCGCGCCAAGGACGGCTCCGTCGAAAAGGCCCGCAAACAATTCATCCCCATCGTCGGCGACACCCGCGTCCCCCTCAAGGAAGTCCACGCCCTCTTCGCCGGCATCGGCACCCCCGAAGCCGTCCTCACCGCCGCCCAGGCCAACGCCGAAGGCGAACTCCTCCGCAACCAACTCTGCTACGCCCACCTCTACCTCGGCCTCTACTACGAAGCCCTCGGCGACGACAACAAATCCGCGAGTCACATCAAACTCGCCGCCACCACCTACAAAATGGACCACTACATGGGCCAGGTCGCCCAAGTCCACCACAAGCTCCGCTCAAAGTAGCGGCCTCTCCCACCGGAGCCGCGACATTCCTGTCACAGAGCAGCCTCCGGCGGCGATCTACCCAAACGTGGCGCTGGTTTCCAACCTGCGAAGGTCCGGCTGATCTCCGAATCCGCCGACTCCCAACCGTCCCCGACCTCCGGGTCCCTGAAGGGGACAGGCCACAAAGCCCATGGTTTCAACCATGGGAACACACCCCAAAACAGCATCCCACCCTGACGGGGTGGCGGCGACCATCGCCCATCTCCACCGTCCACCTCCTTCTCAATCGCGACCCTCCCTCTCCCCCAATTCCCCATTCCAGCTCCGCTCTCCTCCGACCTGCGACCTGCGACTTTCCGACCTGCAACCTTCAACTTCCCCACCCCTCCTCACAAACAACTGCCCCACCTCCGCAAACACCACCACCGTCACCAACCCCACCAAGCCCGGCGTCCCCGCAAACAACACCCCCGTCATTCCCGACAACGTCGCGCACACCACCACAAACCCTCCGGCCAGCGCCAGCGCCGCCAACAAAATCGCCAACGGATTCCGCACCGCCAGTCCGATCATCACCGCCAACCCCGCCATCACCAGCAAGGCCAACACCTCCACCCACTGCGGCGCCTCCTTCCAATACCCCCCCTCCAACAAACTCCCCAGTGCCTGCAGGTGGAACTGCCCCCCAAAAATCACCGCCCCCGGAATCGCATGCCGATCCCCATCCGCCATCGTCGAGGTTGAAACCAACACCACCTTGTCCTTGAAAAACGCCCCGCCTCCATACTCCCCCGCCCAACGCTCCGGCACAAACACCGAGTGCAACGGCAACGGTGCATAGGCCTCCGAAAAACTCTGCCCCTCCGCCGCCGCATACCGGATCCGCGGGTTCCCCGCCGGCACCTCCGCCCCCATCAACCGCCCCGTCAACCCCGACAACGACTCATACACCGGCTCCCCCTCCTCCGCCTCCCGCCCCAACAACTCCGACTCCGTCGTCGTGTAGACCATCCGCCGCACCACCCCGTCCTCCCCGTCCGGCCACAGGTTCACATAGCCCTCATGCGGCCGCCTCGCCTCATCCAGCAACGGCAACTCCCACACCGAACTCAAACGCTGATACCCCCCGTCCCCCCGCGGACGAAACATCATCGAAAGCACCACCTTCTCATGATGCCGATTCAGCGCCTCCGCAAAGGCCCGGTCCGCCTCCGCATTCCCCGATGAACCCATGAACAAGATATCAAAGATGATCGCCCGCGCCCCTGCCGCACTCAGCTTCTCGATCAACTCCGCGCACACCCGCCGATCCAGCTGATGATTCCCCGCATCCCCACTCATCAGCCGCAGCGCCTCCGAGGCCTCCAAATCCGCTGCACTCACCTCCGCCTCCTTCCGCCATTCCTCGTCCATTCCCACAAACACCAGATCCTCCCGCACCGTCGTCGGCTCCAAGATCAGCGACAGCCGATCCCGCAGCTTCTGATCCACCTGCCAAACCCCCTCACTCACCCCCGGCACCATCCCCACCCAGATTGCCGCCGCCAGCACCACCCCCACCAACATCAAGGCCCGTCCCACCGAACGCCGCCGCACTTCCGCACTGATCTTCCTTCCAAACATCCTTTAGAGCTCTCTGCTTTCCAGACTCCCTAACCAATTCCCCCCCGAACCCCAATGACAATCGCCAAACCGGTAGGGCAGGGCCCTTACACTTGGGAGATTTGAATTCGAAACAAAGAGCGCAACCGCTGATTACACCGATTTCACAGATTTATTCGGGATGAAGAAGACAGAAAGTCCATGAAGTGAGGCTATTGACCCGGTTCTCTAGCGATGATTTCCAATTTCTATTCTTAAAAATCAGAATAATCAGTGAAATCAGTGGTCAAATTTTCCTCTGTTTCCCTAGTGTAAGAACCTTGGCCCGTAGGGGACGGTCGCTCCGCGCCGTCCGGCGGATCCACCCCGCGACCTGCTCTCCACCGTTCCCTCCACCCAAAACCCGATGAACGGACCGCCCCTTCGCCCGATGCCCCCGGCCTGAAGGGTCGAAACAACACAGCCCAGGGCAAATGAGCAACGAACGCAGCCCTGGGGAACGAACCAATCCCCCATCCAGCGGCCTGAAGGGCCGCGAGATGGCCTCCCGCTCCCTCCTTCGCCGCCCGATGAATCACCGGTCCCGAACCACGCCCCACAAAAAAAGCGGAGGCCCCGCAGGACCTCCGCTCATCTTGATTCATTCAATGCCTCGGCACCTACTCCGCCTCTTTCTTCTCCCCGCCGTCGCCGTCCTTCTTCTTCCCTCCGGGCTTCTTCCCACCGGGCTTCGCACCATGAGCCTTCATCTTCTCGATCTCGTCCTTGTCCAACGCACCATCCGAGTTCTTGTCGGTCTTCGCCAACAGCTTCGTCCGGACTTCCTCCTTCATCTTGGAAAGCTCGTCCGCGCTCAACTCCCCGTTCTTGTCCTTGTCGAGACGCTTCACCAACGCCTCAGGACCACCGGCCCGCTTCGGCTTGTTGCCTTCCGCCTTCTCGGCAAACGCCGCGCCACAAAAACCGACGGCCAAAAGCGCCGCCACCAGAATCTTGTTGTTTTTCATGAGTGTATTGTTGGTCGAGCCACCCGGTCCGGGCTGCTCAGCACATCAACCCCACCAATCTCCAAACGATTCAAAAATTCGTCCCCGGTCCCCCAAAATCCCCCCCC
>JAQCFL010000258.1 GCA_027619375.1 Verrucomicrobiota bacterium
CAGGAGAAGCGAATTATCGACAGATTCATAGAGAGAGGCAGACAGAAGAATCCAGAGACCCTTGCCACTGCCGAAGACGATGCGAGCAGTCTCCGCCAAGCGCTTCATGCCTCTAAGATTGGGCTGTGGATCGCAGCCGCGTTTTGCGTGATCGATTTGCTCAGCCGTCTATTTCTAGAGCGATGATCCCACGTAATCCGAAACAAAGAAAAGCGAACAAGCCGAAGATGGCGACCCCTTACAGCGGCCTTGTTACGTTTGCGTTTCGGTGGTTCAATCCGGCAACGAGAATCGGAGCGCCGCCATGAGGGTCGGGATCGCCATTTCTCAGACGTTCGCTAGAAAGAATTAATGATTCCTCCCTTCCACAAATACAAGCGGGTCTTCATGGAGACCACCAAGAGCGAGCACAACCACGGCGGACCTGGCTGGGAGTTTGGGACTTGTCTATGGTCTCCGATCACAAATGTGAGTGGGGCGAATTTTTATGAGATCATGAAGGAGCCTCGCCCAGGCGATCTTGTCCTTCACAACTACCACTATTCTCCGGATGGCAAGACAGTTCGATCTTACCTCTGTGGGTTTTCCATCGTTGAATCGAAGGTCACTGTCCGCAGAGTAAAAGGGGTCAGTCAGAATAAATTGACATCTCCCCCCGCATCAGGGAAGGTGAGGCATGGCTAGGGAACGACGCATCGAGTATCGAAACGCCATTTACCACATCATGGCCCGCGGGGATCGTCGGGAGGACATCGTCATCGACGATCAGGACCGTGAACGTTTTGAGGAGACCTTGGAGGAGCTTGTCGGGAAGACGGGTTGGACGCTCTATGCCTGGGTCTTGATGAGCAATCACTATCACCTGGCCCTCAAAACTCCGGAAGCCAACCTGGTGAAGGGAATGAGCTGGTTTCAGAGCACCTGGACCCAACGTTTCAACAGTCGGCACAAACTTTGGGGGCACTTGTTTGGTGGGCGCTACAAGGCGATTCCAGTGGAGGACGGTGACTCTTTGACGCGATTGATCCACTACGTGCATCTCAATCCCGTCCGGGCGAGGCTAACCAGTTTGCGAGAAGGCATCGAAAACTATCCTTGGAGCAGTCTGATCGATTATATGAAGCCGAAGCGTTCCCGGCGGAAGTGGGTTCAAGTGGGCCGGGGGTTGGAGCACATGGGACTGCCCGATACCGCAGCGGGCCGACGGCGTTACTTCGAGTGGATTGAGGGCCTGGTGGACGAGAAGAATCCCGAACATTCGGGGAGCGCGGATCCGGAAGGACAGAGTCTGAACTCCACCTTGCGCCGGGGTTGGTATTTTGGAAGCGAGGCCTTCCGGGAGCGGCTCGTTACCAAGTTGGAAGGACTCAAGCCCGTGCCTCGCCAGGAACTCGGACGGAAGGGGTATAGCGCGGAACAATCCCGCGATCACGGCATGAGGGATGCGGAACGAGTGATTGCGGTGGCTCAGAAGATATTTGGGTTGAAAGCCACCAGCTGGAAAGGATTGCCGAAGGGTGATTGGCGGAAAGGCTTGGTGGCCGGGCTTGTTCACAGCCGTTCCCTGGTGCCGAACGGGTGGGTGGCAAACCGGCTTTTCATGGGTGCGACAGGGGCCGTGAGCAGAACCATCCGGAGTGCGCAAGACCTGGCCACTGGAGACCGCAAGGTTCGTCGTTTGTTGGCCCAGTTGGAGCAAATGTCAATTTCTTCTGACTGACCACTTTTTCCTTCTTGAGCGAATCGCCTCACCCTTTCAACGCCCCAATCCGAAATCGCCGCACAGCGGCTCCGTTCAACAATACGCGGATGACCAGGCCGCTGGCGCTGTGAAGGAGAAGTTTTGACGCCCATTCTAACATTAACCCAGAAGTCGAAAACGCGCTCTCAGCTGCGGCTGGCATCGCTTTGACGTTGCGGCGAAAGAAAATCGCTGTGGCACCATCAGGCAAAACCACGTATACTACTGCCATGGACGCCGCCGAAATCAGACAAAGCGCGATGCAGTTCCCTGACGATCAGCGGGCTGAATTGGCGGCTGATTTGCTCAGTTCGCTCGCAGCCGTCCTAGCAGAACCCGATGACGGAGTGGCCGAGGCGCAACGCCGCCTGGAGGAACTGAAGGCCGATCCCGCTTCCGGTCGCACCTGGAATGAAATCAAAGAGGAACTTGGAAGATAGCCGGTGGAGGTCATTTACCATCGTCTGATCAACAAGGATCTCCGGATTGCACTCGGCTGGTACGAATCAGAAGGCGGGCTGGCACTCGGGGATCGATTCTTCGAGGAAGCGGAACAGACCGTCAATCAAAGGGATCGAAGCGAATCCGACGGGATCGCATTTCTCCAGCGCAGGCCTGCGCCGCGCGTCGCTGAAGTCGTTTCCGTACCACTTCCTTTACGAATACGAAGAAGCCTTGGACATAGTCTGGATTGTCGTACTCCGGCATGATCATCGGCATCCAACCTACGGGCTACGAAGGCGCTGGTAGTCCGAAAAAGAAGCTGCGGACAAGTCGAGGATGCCGATGCCGGCGGGCGCGTACAGTTTTCGCGAGGGCCGTCCTCTTTCGGAGCTTGTTTTGATGCACGCCATCTCTTTGACGCCAAGCTCGACAAACCGCGCGTAAGGTGACCCCCGAACCCCTCGACCACAGTATCTATCCCCGCTTCGCCAATCGCTCCAGAAGCAGGTTGTGCAGCCCCCCGAAGCCGCCGTTGCTCAAAACCGCCACCACATCCCCCGCTTTCGCCTCCCTCGCGACGTGCGCGACGATGTCCTCCACCGTTTCGAGATACCACGCCTGCGCACCCTTCGCCTTCACCTCGGCAATGAGCTTCTCCGGATCCAACCGCTCCGCTTCCGCCACCTTGGTGGGATCGGCGATCTTCGGCACGATCGCCAAATCCGCACCTCCCAACGCCTCCGCCAGCTCCCCCTGAAACACGTTGCGCCGCGTCGTGTTGGAGCGCGGCTCAAAAATCACCCACAAGCGCGCACCGGGATACAACTGCCGCATCCCCGTGATGGCCTGGGCGATCGCGGTGGGATGATGCGCGAAGTCATCAATCACCCTCACCCCGGCCTCCTCCCCGCGCAGTTCCTGCCGCCGCGCCACTCCCTCGAAGGTCCGCAACCCCTCCCGTACCTGCGCCGGCGTCAATCCCGCAAAGAGGGCCGCGGTCACCGCCATTGCCGCGTTCCGCACATTGAACTCCCCCACCATCGGCAGCACGTAGGTCTCCCCCGCCAGACGAAACCCGCTCTCGCCGGCCCGGTAGGCCACCCCTTCGATCCGCAGATCGCAGCCCTCACCCATCCCAATCGTTCGCACCGGACAAGGGGCGTCCTTCGACACCTCCAGGCAGTTCGCATCATCCCCGTTCACCACCGCCAACCCCTTCGACGGCACGATCCTCAGCAGGCGGCTGAAGGTCAGCTTGATCTGATCCAGTGATTCGTAAATGTCGGCGTGATCGAACTCGATGTTGTTGATCGTCACCAACTCGGGAAGATAGTGCAGGAACTTCGAGCGCTTGTCGAAAAACGCGGTGTCATACTCGTCGCCCTCCAGCACCACATGGCTGGAATCGGTGAACTTCGCGCCCCGGCCCAGGTTTTTTGGCAGCCCCCCGATCATGTAGCTGGGTGCCAGCCCCGCCGACTCCATCACCCACGCCAGCATCGCACTGGTTGTCGTCTTGCCATGCGTCCCCGTCACCACGAAATTCCGCCGCCCCCGCAGGAACCCCTCCTTCAGCACCTCCGGCAGCGACACGTAAAGCAGCTTGCGGTTGAGCGTCTCCTCCGCCTCCGCGTTGCCCCGACTGATGGCGTTGCCGATCACGATGACGTCCGCCCCCGCCGGAATGTGCTCCGCCTTGTAGCCGGTGAAAATTTCCACCCCGCAACTCTCCAGGAAGGTCGACATTGGCGGATAGACGTTCTCGTCCGATCCCGTCACCGTGAACCCCTTCGCCTTCATGGCCGCCGCCACCGACCCCATTGCCGTTCCACAGATCCCGATAAAATGATAATGCCGCATGAATTTGATTCTTTTCCGCTGTATTCTGTTAGAAACCCGGCGCCGCCACCGTCCCGCTGTCCCGCTCTTCCTTGCGCCCCTCCAGAATGCGGTCCGCCGTCTCCCGTACCATCTGCTCCAACAAGAGGCGGAGGTGACTCCCCTTGCGGTAATCAGCCGGCGCGATGTGCTGCACACGATCCGCATGGGAGCAAAGCTGAAAACATTTCCGGAAGCTGCGCCCGCTCGGATCGATCGGATTATACACCGCCACCGCCTGTCCGCCGTTCTTCTTCATCACCGTGAAGCAAGGCACGTCCGTCGGACCGTCTCCCACGTAGATCATGTTGTCGAAAGGAATCGGGCGGAGCGACGGCGGCATGTGATCATTCACATCGTCGTCATAGCTGATCATCCCCTTGTTGATCCGGAACAGATACTGCGTCTTGGTGGTGTGTGAAATTGTCCGTGAGGGAAAGCTGATCCGTCCGTCCGCGTCGGTCCCGAACTCACAGCCAAAGATCGCCTTCACCTTGTCCTTCAGCGTGCTCCCATCGAGCAGCGCCTTCAGACCGGAGGAGATGATGTAGTATTCCAGATGCACCCCCGCCGCGGCGTGCTCCGGCCGAAACACCTCGCCCGGCAAATCCTCGAACATGTCGAGCACCCCGGGGAAATAATTCAGCCCCGCTCCCAGTTCCGACAAGCGCTCGTTCGTCACCCCGTCCATCTCCAGGTAGTCCAGCAGGCACTTCATGTAGGCCAACTCGCCGTCCCAGGCTTGCTCCTTCACCAGCCTGTTGCACTTGTTCCAGAACTGCACGGGATCGATGCCGAACTCCGGAAAAAGCACGTCGTCCTGCATGTAGCTGGGGCTCAAGGTCTGATCGTAATCAAAGATCAGCGCAATCGTGCTTTGGGGAACGGCCATGGAACACCGCCAAGCAAGCAGTGCATAGATCCGCCGACAAGCAAAAGGTCCGCATCCAATCAGTCCACGAGTTCCTTCAACGCCGCTTCCAGCGTTTCATACCGAAACTGGAAGCCCGCCTCCACCAGCACCCCGGGCAGAACCAGCTGACTCCCCAACAACGACTCCGCAAATCCCCCCAAGCCCAACCGCAGTGCCCAGGCCGGCACCCGAAAGACCGCCGGTCGATGCAGCGCCACCGCCAACCGTTGCGTGAAGTCCCGATTCCTCAAGGGCGTGGGCGAGACCAGATTGACCGGCCCCGACACCCCCTCCTCCCGCAGCAAGAA
>JAQCFL010000259.1 GCA_027619375.1 Verrucomicrobiota bacterium
CATGGCATTCATATTCCTCTTTGCATCAATAGATTACACGCTCCATCACATTTGAAAACACGCCCTAACAGTCTTTTCCAGCAGATGCCTTGGGGGCAATTCTGTGCCGCCTTGGCGGAGGGCGGTGTTGGCGGTTTGTTGGTGTTTTCGGCTATCGGCACGGCAGGTGAAAATTTTGGGGAATCCTTCCGCGCATTGGGAAAAGGACGCATGGCGGAGGGTGGCGGAGATGAGGCCGGATTGGGACTGATACTCGGAGGCGGAGGCTTCCACGTGGATGTGGAGTTCCTCTTTGCCGCGCTGGCTGACGAGAAAGGCGCCGATGATGGTTTCGCCATCGAACAGGACTTTGGAATAGGCGTCCTCAAAGTGCTCGTGTTGGCCGGTTTTCCAATAGTTTTGGAAGGCATAGGGCGAGATCAGGCCATGTTGCACGACGAAGCGGAAAAGCGCCTCCGGGTTCTGTCCGCGTAGCGTAGCGAGTCTCCAGGTCTTCGGGATTTTTTCCTGAAAGCGCTGGTAGAGGTGGATGGAGCGTTCTTTGATGATCTCTCCAGGGATGCTGAAATGGCGGTCGGTCCGGGCGATGGTGAAGCCGCGATCCGTGAGGGCTGCGTAACACGGACGAGATTCAGGCAACCGCGAATCGTAGCGGAGGAAACAGAGGGACAGCGCCTGCGCGCGCGCGAGAAGCAGGGTCCGGGCCGCAAACAGTAACACGGCGAGGTCGGTGAGCGAGGAATTGCGCCCCCCGTGAACAGAAGCTTCCCAGGCCTCTCGCCTTCTGGGCAAGGGGCGGTAAAAGACGGGATCACTGCCAGCAAGCGTTCCACCGGGTTTTCCTTCACCGCCAGCAGGAAATGCGCGTTCGACGGCACGGGGAGGCCACCGTAGTGCAGCTTGCGTGCGCGTCCGAGTTCGTCCGGGTAGGCAGGGCGGTAAAGCAACGGAGACTATATCGATTTAACACAGTGCAACCGGATAACCAATCTCATGGATGGCAAGCCTACGTGTCCGATGGATTTTCTTGATTTACGCCGCTTTCTTGCGTCGGCGGCGGGCGGCGAGGCCGGCGGCACCGAGTGCGAGGAGTGCGAGTCTGGAGGGCTCTGGCACTGCGGCGATGGCAGGACGGGATTCGATGCCGAGGACAGTCCCGGCGGATTGGGAATGGGAGATTAGCTACCCGTAGGAGAGGAGTGGGTAAAATCGATTATGACTTACGGAGTCGAGTGTGAAGCGCATCCATCCAAACTTACCGGTAGTATCCTTCAAAGCCACCCAGATCTCCCCGGCAGCGGCGCCATCAGCGATAAATCCCCCAGGAGGGCAAAAAGCATCGAGTTATGGGTAAGGACAGGTGGATGCGGTGCCTGGGTGGTCAGCAGGCGCGGTGATCCATGCAATTCACGGGACGAGACATATTGGGGCGCACGGAATAAACCACGTGAATACGGGCAATTGCGTAGAAGAGGATAATGCCCCAATGCCCCTAAGGTCTTGAAACGATGAAGGCCGCCACGGCGTCACCCGTGGTCCCCGGTAAGGCGATTGAACCCTGTCCTGTCGAAAGCCCCGATAGATCCAGAACGACAATCGCACCATCAGCCACGGAAGCAGCGCATCCTATCCCAGCGGTCACGGCGAGGTAGGTTCCTAGTTTGTTCTGTATTATCTTTTTCATTCTTTTTGTTTCTTATTTTTGTTGGAACTCCCTCCAAAGGACATCGGTGGAAGTGAGAATGGTTCGGAGAAGACAGAACGGTCGCTTGCATGGTGGTGGGGTGCGGGAGGTTCCCGGCTTGTGTGCTGGTAGCTGGATGGTCTCTCCCCAGGATTCCCCGGAGGTAGCGCAACCAGTTCTGTCGATACTGCCCGATGCGCTCTGGCGAGGCACCTTGCTCATAAAGCCGGGCAGTTTTCTCTGTATGGCGTGCCATGGCCACCGCGCTGGGAGAGGTCTCTCCCTGTGCGGTGAATTGCACACCTAGAAAGTCAAAGCCGCGCTGCACACGGCCAATGAAAGTTTTATCCGGATGCTGCTCCAGCCCCAGAGATTGAAGCACCTGATTCATGACCCGAACGGCATGGCGGAGCTTCCAGCGGGAGGTGGCCAGGATGACCCAGTCATCCATGTAGCGGACGTAGCGGATGCCGGAAATCTTGCGCATGGCCAGATCCAGCGGCGAAAGATAGAGTGCGCCCATGAGCGGGGAAAGAGAACAGCCCAGAGAGATTCCCTTGCTTGTTTCTGCGTAGTATCCGTCGCGCACGCGGAGACGCTGGCAGTATTGGCTGACGATGTCAATCAGATTGGGATCGACGTTGCAGGAGCGGAGGAGTCCCAGCAAGGGGGTGTGACGGATATTGGCGTAGTATCCCTTGGCATCCGAGCGGGCGATGTAGGGATAGTGCCCGCCCCGCGTGAGGTTTTTCACCTTGGCGACGGCGGCCTTCACCCCGCCACTGCCGGAGAGGTGGTAACAATCCTTGGAGAGAGTGGGGATGTGCTCGCGCAACCTGGGCTCCAGCAGAAGGGCGGTGTATTTCAGCACGAGGCTGTCCTGGGGCTCCCAGCATTCGAGCAAGCTGCCGTCTGTCGTTTTGACAAGCTTCACGGGAGAGAGTGTAAAGCTGCCTTTGGATAGCTCTTCCCGCAGGAGGGGGAGCCATTGGCTGATCGTAAAGCGAAGGTGCCAAATGGGATGATTCTCCGATGCGTCTTCACGCACCCGACACAGCCACGCGTAGGCCTGCTCCAGGGGAGAGGCTTGATCGGGTGCTGTAACTGCCAGTGTCATGCGGGGGGTGCTATTTGTGACGGTGGAGTTCGGGGCGGATGGGGGTGGTGAGGTTCTCGGGATGCGGGGCGGTGTCTCCTAGGAAGGCGATGAGGGCGGGGAGCTGCCCTTGCGGGTGGGCGACGAGGGCGGGGTAGTCAATTTCGAGGAGCTCGACGTTTTTCCGCTGGCGGAGCTGGGCCAGGGTCTGGTCGAGGTGGGTTTGCTGGGTCTGGATGAGGTGGTCTTTTTCCGAGCGGGGTTTTTGCGCCTTGCGGGCGAGCATGGCCCACTGGGAATCGACGATTTCCGCAACAGGGCGTTTCATGAAGAGGATGCGGTAGCGGTGCTTGGGCGGGAGCTGGGGGATGAGGGCGGAGATGACCTTGATGACTTTGCCCTTGGCCTGCTCGATGAGGCGGGGATTTTTCCGCAGGGATTTGATGTCTTCCCATTCGAAGTAGCCCTGGAGGTTGTCTTCATCGGCCGGGCGTTTGCCATCGGTCATGGCTTCCATGCCGGCGGCGGTGAGCATCTGCATCATGAGGCTGGTGCCAGAACGGGGCAGACCAGAGACGATGGTGAAGGTGGAGGCCTCGATGGCGTCTTCCTCGGCCTGCTTGCGGGCGGCTTCCTCGCGCTGGCGCTGGCGCTCGGCGTGGCGGGTCTTGGCACGGGCAGCGATGCCGGTGCGCATCGATTGCAGTCTTTTGCTGGACTCGGCGGCTCGGGTGGTTTTGAGGCGGAGGGCGTTGCCCTCGGTGGCTTCGGCCTTCTTGGTTTCGCCGAGTGCGTGGTAGACTTGGATCAGAGCTTGGGTAGAAAGCGCGTCATCGACATTGAGCTTGAGGGCATTGACGAGGGCGTGCTCGGCCTCGCGGAGTTGCTTTTGCTGGAGCAGGGCCTGACCGAGAATGGCGTGGGCACGGAAGTCGCCGAAGTGGAGTTCAACGGCCTCTAGGGCGAGATCGGTGGCGGCTGAGGCGTCGTGCAGGTGGTGCAGGGCGTGGCGGGCTCGGGTGATGCGGGCCTGGTAGTTGTCGGGGTCCAGGCCCTGGAGATGGTCCGCGCAGGAAAGAGCCTCGTCCCATTGATCGAGGGCGGTGTAGGAGCGACAAAGGATGGTGAGGATCTGCGGGTGATCGGGGTTTTGCTCGCGAATGGCGGCTGCTAAATCGAGAGCCTGCTGGTGGTCGCCTTTTTCAAGAGCGATGGAGGCTTGCAGAAGCTGAGCGGAGGCGTTGTTGCCGAAGGTTTCGAGGCAGATGGCGAGGGTCTCTTCGGCTTCGTTGGCGAGGCCAAGGCTGAGCTGGGTGCGGGCAAGGGTCTGGGCGTAGTCGGTGCGTTCCGGGTAGGCGTGGAAACAGTCTTCCAGGAGGGGGAGAGCGCCTTCGTATTTCCCGGAGTAAAGATAGGCGCGGGCGAGGTTCCACTTGTTTTCGCGGTTCGTCTCCGCAGCGGCTTCGCTGGGGTCGGAGGAGACTTCATCGATGTAACCGAGGTCGACGAATTGCTGGAGGAGGGCGGCGCTTTCCTCGGCGCTGAGGGAGCCGCGCTTCTGGCTAGGGCCATCGGGGCTTTCCCAGGTGGGGATGGTGGCGATGGGGCGGTCTGTGGCGAAGAGTTCCTTGAGGACACGGCCTTCCATGTCATCGCCGATGGGGTAGCCGAAGGCGTGGAGGATGGTGGGGGTGATGTCGAGCAGGCGGGCGCCGTAGATGGGCTCGGTGGTTTTCTTGATGCCGGGGCCTTTGGCGAGCAGGACGCCTTGCTCACGGTGCCAGATCGTGATGCCGGCGGGGACGCGCGGGGTGAACTTGGGGCGCAGGTGATCCGAGTGGAAGCCGTGGTCGGAAACGAGGATGACGGTGGTGTCCGGGCCGGCCATTTGCAGGAGGACCTGGAGCATCATGTCGTGGGCGCGGTAGGTGCTTTTCACGACCTGCTGGTAAATCTCGAAGTCCTCATCGGGGATGCCTGCCATCTGGGGCGGATGGTAGTGCATGAAGTGGTGGGAGATTTCATCGATGGCGCGGAAGTAGATGGCCATGAAGTCCCAGTCGGGATCGGTCTGCATCAAGTGGGTGGCGGCAGACTGGACGGAGTAGGCCTCGGCGAGGTGTTCCCGGAGAGGATTGAGGCGCTTGTCGCGGGCTTGGTCGATGAGGTGGCCTTTGGGGAGGAAGGGCTGGAGGATTTCCTCGTCGATCTCGTGGGGAGAGACGCGGAGCTCGTTCATGGTTTCCGCGAGATCCTCGGGCCAGTAGGTGCCGGGCATGGGCGGTGGGAAATCGGCAGGGTCGGTATCAGGGCCAACTCCTTTGACGTGGGCGAACATGTTAGAAACCATCTTGCCGTGGAGGTTTTGCTCCCCTTGAGTGGCGAACCAACTGACGACGTGGGAGCGGAGGCCTTTTTCGCCGAGCATTTCCCAAATGGTTTTGCACTGGCGGGTGGCGGCAGAGACGGGGACGACCTGGCCGGGGATGGGGGCAACTTCC
>JAQCFL010000260.1 GCA_027619375.1 Verrucomicrobiota bacterium
TGGGGGTTACAGCAGGAATCCGTTCTCTTCGGCTTCCGGGACGGGCTCGTCTTCCATGGCGGCGCTGGCGAGGCGGGCGAAGCGGCTTTTTAGTTCCTGGCGGCCGACCATTTCGGTGCGGACCGAGTTCACATCACGGTCGACCTGGTGCTTCCACTGACCGATCTCGTGCTGGAGGTGATGGAGGATTTCGCGGACGCGGGCATCGATGCGGGCGGCCATGGCGGCGCTGATCTCCTCGAGGTGGCGGCTGAGGTTGCCGCCGAGTTGGTGATCCTGCCGTTGTAGATTGGCGGAAGCGGCGTCGAGTTTACGGGAGGCGGAATCGAGATGGGCGGCGAGGTGGTTGATCTGCTGGGAACGCAGTTGTGTTTCCTGCTCAAGTTGTTGGCGGAGCTGTTGGGTCTCGCGGAGGACGGTGGATTGCGCATCCTGCAGGCGCTGCAAAGCAGGCGAACTGGCGGGGCCGGGGGAGGGACCCGAAACGAGCCGATTTTCGAGGTCCTGGAGGCGGTCCTCGACCTGGTGCATTTGTCGACCGACAAGGATCTCGCGGATCCTCTCGACCTGTTGCGAGGGGTTCAAGCTGGGGTCTGGCATGGTGTGGACAGGGGAAAACGGCCCGAAATTCGGGCCTCGGAGAGTATGTAAGGACTCACTCGACACACTAGGTAGCGTTGCGGGGGGGGGCAACGATAATTCACAATGTTGAGGTACCCTGAATATAAACAAAAATTATTCAAAGGTAGCGAAAGACTTGGGCGACGCTCTGTGCTAAGGAGTCCCTGATGTCGGAAGAGGAAACAGACGAAGCCGAGTTGCCGAAAAAAAAGAGGAAGAAGAACGGCTTCGAGCAGGCTTACGAGAAAACGCGCAAAAGTCTCATTGCGCGGTTGGAGAACTGGGAGGATCAGCGGACCTGGGACGAATTTTATCAGACCTATTGGCGCTTGATTTACTCGGTGGGGCTGAAGGCGGGTCTGCGTTCGGACGAGGCGTTCGACACGGTGCAGGAGACCATTCTTTCCATCGCGAAGCAGAGTAAGAAGAATCTCTACGATCCGGAGCAGGGATCGTTCAAGACGTGGTTGATGAACATGACGCGCTGGCGGATCAACGACCAGTTCCGGAAGCGCAAGAAGGACACCGCGATGGCTGGAGCGGACTGGGAGGGGGACCGCAAGACGGCGGTGATTGATCGCTTTGAGGATCCCAAGGGTGATTTGCTGGAGCGGATGTGGGACGTGGAGTGGAAGAAGAACCTGGCCGACGCGGCCCTCTCGCGGGTGAAGGCGCAGGTCTCGCCGAAGCAGTATCAGATTTTTGACTACTACGTGATCAAGCAGTGGGATGCGAAGAAGGTGCAGGACCATCTGGGAGTGAGCATGGCGCAGGTGTATCTGGCCAAGCACCGGGTTGGTTCGGTCCTCAAGCGGGAGTTGGGGAAGTTGGAGAAGATGGAACAGGATGCCGAAGAATAAGGTCCGCGCCGAGCCGGTCATCCCCGATCACGAGGTGCTGCGGCAGATCGGGGGAGGGGCCTATGGCGAGGTATGGCTGGCGCGCGGGGTGACGGGGGCGATGCGGGCCGTGAAGGTGGTCTATCGCGACGACTTTGATGATGAGCGGGAGTTTGAGCGGGAGTTTCAGGGGATCCTGAAGTATGAGCCGATTTCGCGGGATCATCCGGCGCTGGTGCACATTCTGCACGTGGGTCGTTCGAAGGGGGAGGAGACGTTTTACTATTACGTGATGGAGTTGGGGGACGATGTTCTCCTGGGGCGGGAGATCAATCCGGTGGAGTATGAGCCGCGGACGGTGCGCAGCGACCTGAAGGTGGCGGATGGCATGCCGCTGGACACCAACTTCTGCATCACGGCGGGGCGGAGTTTGTCGGAGGGTCTGCAGCACCTGCATGGCAACGGGCTGGCGCACCGCGATGTGAAGCCGGCCAACATTATTTTTGTGGATGGGAAGGCCAAGTTGGCGGACATTGGCTTGGTGGCGTTGCGTGGGCAGCGGACCTTTGTGGGGACGGAGGGGTTTGTGCCGCCGGAGGGCCCGGGTTCGGCGCAGGCGGATGTTTACAGCCTCGGCAAGGTGCTCTATGAGATGGCGACCGGGAAGGACCGGATGGAGTTTCCGGAGCTGCCGGATGAGTTGCCGACGGGGGAGGAGTTGAAGCGCTGGCGGATGCTGAACAGCGTGATCTGCGACATTTGTGAACCGCGCATCTCGCATCGGCGGATCAACACGGCGGAGATGCTGGCGGAGGAATTCGCCCGTCTGGAGCAGGGCCTGAGGCGGAAGGTGGAGGTGAGTCCGATCCTGATTTTGTCGATTCTCTGCCTCACCATCGTCCTGGCGGGGTTTTGGAATTTCGCGACGATGGACTCGTGGGTGCTGCGCTCTGGAGGGGACGAGGGGAAGCCGTTCACTCCGCTGCCGACGCAGTTGGGGTTGGTGACGGTGACGGCGCGGCAGACCGGAGCGGAGGTCTATTCCGAGGAGGGGGAGTTTCTGGGGCTGACGCCGTTGCGGCCGCGGGAGATGCCGGTGGGGACCTGGGTGAGTTTCGAGTTTCGGCTGCGCGGCTACCAATCGGCGACCGCCGGCGGAGTGGTGAGCAAGGAGGGACTGGTGATCGAGCCGGAGTTGAAGATCTATGCGCCGCCGCAGCGCGGGGAGAATTGGCAGGACGTGGTGGGGATGTCGTATCGGTGGGAGAGGGACTCCCATGTGAGTCACTATTACGTGGGCAAGCACGAATGGAATCAGTATTTAAAGGATACGAAACGGAAGGAAGGGAGCTTTGTGAGCCTGTCGGAGAATGGTCGGCAGCGGGAAGTGGTGCTGGCAAAGCCGGAAGAGGCCGAGGGGTTCGTGCAATGGCTGATGGAGCAGTGTCGGGACGGGTATTTGAACGACGATCAGATCATCCAACCCCGTCCGGACACGCAGCGGGACATGTCGATGCAGTTTCCGGATGGAGTTCCCGAAGGGGTGTATCCGTTTCGGTGCGTGGTATTGCCGGGGGCGCGGATCTTGCTGACGAGCGAGCCGATCGCGGCCAGTGTGTTCATCAATGGGGTCCTGCGGGGACGGACCCCGCTGGTCGAGGAGAACGGGCAGGTGGGGGTGGCCGTGGCTCCGGGGAAGGTCTTGGTTAGCCTGGAGGCGGATGGATTCAAGACGCTGAAGAAGACCTTCATCCTGGAGCCGGACGAGAAGTGGGAAGTGCCGGAGCATTTGGTGATGGAGCGGAACATGGGCGTGGTGTTCGGGAGGCCGTGGAAAAACAGCCTAGGGATGAGGTTTGCGCCGTTTGGAGACGATTTGATGGTTTCGGTGTGGGAGACGCGGGTGGCGGACTATGCGGAGTATGTGAAGGACCAGAAGGTGAAGCCGCCGAAAACGCCCAGCTTCGGGCAGGAGGGGGATCACCCGGTGGTGAACATCTCCCGTGACGAGGCGAAGGCGTTTTGTGTCTGGCTGACGGATTGGGAGCGGGAGCGCGACTATATTTCGAAGAATCACGAGTACCGTCTGCCGACCGATTTGGAATGGAGCGCTTTGGCGGGGTTGGCGGAGGAGATCGGGGACAACCCGCAGAAACGAGATCTGGAAGGGATGGAGGGTTATCCATGGGGGGCGGGTTGGCCGCCACCAGAGCGGACGGCCAATCTGGCTGACGAATCGGCGGAGGATCTGGTGTCGGACCTGACGATCCAGGGGTATGAGGACGGTTTCTCGCGGACCGCGCCGGTGGGGTCGTTTCCGGCCAACGAGTTCGGACTTTTTGATATGAGTGGCAATGCCAGCGAGTGGGTGGCGGATGATTACCTCAATGAAAAGGACACCCACGGTGTCTTGCGGGGTGGATCGTGGGAGGATTACCGCGCGGATCTGTTGAACACCTCGAAACGCCTTGCCACCCGGCCGACGGATCGCAATGAGGGCACCGGGTTTCGGGTGGTGCTTGCCAAAGTGCCGCCAAAGAAGGAGAACCCCCCGGTGGAGCCTACTGCGCCCAAAGAAGAACCATGATTGAGATTCACATCGACTACCGCGGCGAGTTGCACTGCGACGCCTTGCATGGTCCTTCCTCGGCCCAGGTCGGGACCGACGCCCCGGTGGACAACCAGGGCAAGGGGACGTCGTTTTCACCGACCGATCTGCTGGCCACGGCGTTGGGAACCTGCATGGCGACGGTGATGGGGATTGTGGCGCGGCGGAAGGAGATCGATCTGGTCGGCATGATGATCCGGGTGGAGAAGCACATGTCGGAGGACAAGCCCCGGCGGGTGAGCAAGCTGGCGGTGGAGATTCGCATGCCGATCAATGAGGAGCATCCCGAGCGGAAGTTGTTTCAGGCGACGGTGAACGGGTGTCCGGTGCATCACAGTATCCATCCGGAGATTGAGGTGCCGATCAAGTGGGTCTGGGGGGGGAGTTGAGAGGGCTTCGCTGGGGATTCGCGATGTGGAGTTCGAGACAGAGGGCGGCGAAAGATTTCGGATTCAAGTCGAAGGGGATCGAGCGGTCCTTGATGGATCGGAGGCGAAGCCGCCGGACCGCCCGGAGGTCGGTCCCTGTCCCAATAGTGGTGTTGGTTGGCGGGGCAAGGGTGGGGAGAAGGGGTTTGTGATTGGTGGGAGGTGGTCGGGGTTGGTGGGGGCGGGTTGCAAACCCGCTCTCCCTATTGGGGCTGTCCATGTGGGGGGGAGGGGGCTAGAAGGACGCGTGGCTGTGAAACCGTTGTTTGAGGAGTTGGATTTTCGGGAGACGCCGTTGGGGGCGTTGATCCTGCGGCGGCGGACGATGATGCAACTGGACAACCGGGAGGTGCATGAGGTGATTCTTGGGGACGGGTTTTTGATGTCGAGTTTGTTCACGGAGGTGGAGGTGGCGCTGGCGCGGCTGGGATTGGGGGCGTTGGAGGGGGAGTTTCCGGAGGAGGAGAAGTATGAGGTGGTGGTGGGGGGATTGGGGTTGGGTTACACGGCCCGGGCGGCGTTGGAGAATGGGCGGGTGGGGAATTTGTATGTGGTGGACTATCTGGCACCGGTGATCGAGTGGCATGAGAAGGGGATGGTGCCGTTGGGGCCGGAGTTGACGGCGGATGCGCGGTGCCGGTTTGTGTTGGGGGATTTCTTCAAGCTGGCCCTGTCGGGGGACGGGGGATTTGACCCGGAGGATCCGGAGCGGAAGTTTCATGCGGTGCTGCTCGATATTGATCACTCCCCGTCGCATTTGCTGCATGAGCGGCACGGGG
>JAQCFL010000016.1 GCA_027619375.1 Verrucomicrobiota bacterium
AGGAGGGCGGCGGCGTCGATGACGAGGAGGTTGCCGACATTCAACGGGGTGCCGCCGAAGCCGTTGCCGGCCATTTCGTTGACGAGAAGGTCGGGGCGGCCGTCGTTGTTGATGTCGCCGGCGGCGGCGCTGTAGCAGAGGGTGTCGCCGTCGGAGGAGCCGGAGGAGCCGAGGGCGCCTTGGATGAAGGCGATGCGCATGGTGCCGGGGCCGGGGAGGTTGGCGGGGAGGAGATCGATGGAGGCGGGCCAGCCGCCGGCTTGTCCGTAGAAGACGTGGACGGAGCCTGCGTTTGCGCGGCTGCCGGGGTTGTCGTGGGGGTTGCCGATGGCGAGGTCGTCGATGCCGTCGCCGTCGAAGTCGCCCTGCAGGACGGTGTCGGCGCTGATGGCATTGGTAACGGGGCCGTCGATGGTGGTGAGGCGGATGCCGGGAGGGAGGGAGGCGAGGTTGAGTTTGAAGTCGAGGCCGCGGAGGTTGCCGGCGTTGTAGAAGACGTAGCCGCGTCCGGAGTTGTTGCGTGAGTTGGAGTCGGCGACGAGGTCGCCGATCATGAGATCGGGAAAGGCGTCGCCGCTGAAGTCGAGGCCGCCGATGAGTTCCTCGCCGAAGGATTGGGCGGCGGTGTCGCCGTCGATGCGGCTGTAGTCGCCGAGGGGTGGGGCGGTGGCGGAGAAGCGGTGGTTTTCGGGCCAGGGGCCGGGAGGAAAGTTCTCGTCCCAGATGATGAAGACCGTTCCGTCGGGCGAACCGCCGCTGGGCACGCCGGTGCCGGGATCGGCACCGGGGAGTCTGATGGAGGCACCGGTGCGGCTGATGGTGGCGGCGATGATGACTTCGGCGCGGCGGTTGTTGTCGAGGTCGGCGACCTAGATCGTGGCACCAAAGTGGAAGTTGGCGGAGCCGGTGGGTGGGTCGATGCGGGCGACGTGGCCCTTGAGGTTGTCGGGGAAGGACGGGGTGCCAAAGGTGGCGAGGTCGATGATGGCGGGGGAGTCTAGGAGGTGGGGGCCACCGCGGATGACGAAGACGGTGCCCTGGTTGTGGGAGACGGGTTGGCCGGCGGCGTCGGCCTCATCGGCACCGATGATCATGTCGGCGATGCCGTCGCCGGTGATGTCGCCGGTGCGCATCCAGATGCCGAGGCGGTCATAGGCGGCGGGGCCGACGAAGGTGATGAGTTGGAGGGTTGGTGGCGGGGTGCGGAGATCGAGCTTGGTGAGGGTGGCGGCATGGGTTTTCCAGGCGGGGCTGCCGACGAGGACGGTGAGGGCACCGGCACCGGGGCGGACGGAGGGGGATTGGAGGGTGTAGTTTTGGCGTCCAATGAGGAGATCGCCGAGGCCGTCGCCGGTGAGGTCATCCATCCAGGCCTCCGAGCCGGTGGTTTCCCAAGGCTGGTCTCCGGCGATGATGAGCATGCCGGCCTGGGTGAGGGCGGAATCCTTGGTGCCGCCGATGGTGCCGTCGCCGAAGATGACGGTGACCTCGCCGGCGACGGTGCGGCCGAAGGGATTGGCCTGGAACTGGGCGAAGGCGAAGTCGCGGTGGGAGTCGCCATCGCAATCGAAGCCGCCGCAGACGGGGACGCCGGCGAGGCCGGTGTGGTTGCCGCCGTGGCCGTGGATGCGGGTGATGTTTGCGCCGGGCGGGGGGGAGGCGAGATCCAGGGTGAGGGTGGGTGCGGAGAAGGCGGCCGGAGCGGTGAGCAGGAAGAGGAGGGATCGAGAGGGGGCGATCATGGATTGCACAGCGAAGTGTAGGGAGGGGCGGTGGTCAAAGGAAATGGGAGGGGAGCTGGGTGTGTTGGGCACTGGGGATCCTCGACACCGCGCTAATGGCTGGGATCCCCACGGCATGGAGCGTCTGATCTCGCAAACCGGGGGCGAGACGGGCGTGGTCGGATCTGACGATGGCGACGCCCACGAGTTTCAGCAGATCATTTCCGCACTGCCCCTCTGTCCGGATTGACAATTCGTGCAGCACAGTTACTGTGCTTCGGCATGACGAAGAACATCACCCTCAAAATCGACGAGGCGTTGCATCGGAGGGCTCGGGTCTTGGCGGCCCGTGAGGGCACATCTCTGAGTGCGTTGGTGCGGGAGTTCTTGGAAGCCAAGCTGAACGAAGATGAAGACCATCAGCAGAGGGTTTTGGGGCTCAAGGAACTCTACAAAAAGAACCACGGCAAGAACCGGAAGCCCCTCACTCCCCTGACCCGCGACGAGATATACGATGAACGCCTTCGTGGACACTAATCTTCTGCTCTATGCGGCAGAGAACGATGACACGGCGGGGCGGAAGACAGCGATTGCCCGCGAGCTCCTCCTTCAGCCGGGGCTCCATCTTTCGGTGCAGGTGCTCAATGAGTTCATCGTGAATGCCCGGAGCTCCCGGAAACTGGCCCTCACCACGGCTGGCGAGGCCGATTGGATCGAGAAGCTGCTCCTATTTCCCGTGATGCCCCTGACCGAGCGCACCTTCCTTCGCGCCCTCGAACTGCATCAGCGCCACCAAACATCCCATTGGGATTCCTTGATCATTGCGAGTGCTCTCGAGTGCCAGTGCGGCGTTCTTTATTCGGAGGATCTGAACCCAGGCCAAGACTACGGAGGTGTCCGCGTGATCAATCCTTTCTCGATGCATTCCTGACTCCTGAGGGGTGGAGACAGAGGGACAGGTCATCGATGGTGGCTCAGCTGAGTCTTGCGGCGAGGAGTTCTCGTTGGAAAATGAGTTCCTTGGGGAGGTGGTCGTAGAGTTTGAGGTAGAGTTCGCCCTGGGAGAGGAGTTCCTCTTTCCATTCCTCGGGGTTGTAGGCCATGGCCTTGTCGAAGTCCTCGTGAGTGAAGTCCTCTAGGCCCTCGGTGTTGAACTCCTTGAAGTGGGGGGTCCAGCCGATGGGGGTTTCGTGGCCGGGGATGGCGCCATGGCAACGTTTCACGATCCATTCGAGGACACGCATGTTGTCGCCGAAGCCGGGCCAGAGGAAGGAGCCATCTGTGTCGCGGCGGAACCAGTTGACGTGGAAGAAGCGGGGGAGGTGGGTGACCTTGCCGCGCATTTCGAGCCAGTGGCTGAAGTAGTCGCCCATGTTGTATCCGCAGAAGGGGAGCATGGCCATGGGGTCGCGGCGGACGCCGGCCTTGAGGCCGATGGCCGCGGCGGTGACTTCGGAGCCCATGGTGGCGCCGAGGTAGACGCCATGGGACCAGTTGAAGGCCTGGAAGACGAGGGGCATGGTGGAGGGGCGGCGGCCGCCGAAGATGATGGCGGAGATGGGGACTCCGTCGGGGTTCTGCCAATCGGGGTCGATGGTGGGACACTGGCTGGCGGGGGCGGTGAAGCGGGCGTTGGCATGGGCGGCGACGTTGCCGGCCTCGCCATCGGCGGGGGTCCAGTCCCTGCCCTTCCAGTCGATGAGGTGGGCGGGAGGCTCCTTGGTGAGGCCCTCCCACCAGACATCGCCGTCGTCGGTGAGGGCGACGTTGGTGAAGATGCAGTTCTCGCGCATGGAATCCATGGCGATGGGATTCGTGTCGTAGGAGGTGCCGGGGGCAACGCCGAAGTAGCCGCTCTCGGGATTGATGGCGTGCAGTCGGCCGTCCTCGTGTGGCCAGAGCCAGGCGATGTCGTCGCCGACGATGGTCGTTTTCCAGCCCGCCTCGACGTAGCTTTTGGGCGGGACGATCATGGCGAGGTTGGTTTTGCCGCAGGCGGAGGGGAAGGCGGCGGTGAGGTAGGTTTTTTCGCCATCGGGGGACTCCAGGCCGAGGATGAGCATGTGTTCGGCCATCCAGTTGTGTTCCCGGGCGATGTTGGTGGCGATGCGCAGGGCGAGGCACTTCTTTCCGAGGAGGGCGTTGCCGCCGTAGCCGGAGCCGTAGGACATGATTTCGCGGGTCTCGGGGAAATGACAGATGTATTTGTCCTCGTTGCAGGGCCAGGGGACGTCCTGTTGACCGGGGGCGAGGGGGGCCCCGACGGAATGGAGGCAGGGGACGAAGTGGCCGTGGCCGTCGCGTTTGGCGGGGATCGCGCCGGAGGCCTCGTCCTCGAGGCGCTTGAGGATGTGGGCGCCCATGTGGGTCATGATGCGCATGTTGACGACCACGTAGGCGGAGTCGGTGAGCTGCACTCCGATCTTTGCGAGAGGGGAGTCCGGGGGGCCCATGCAGAAGGGGATGACATACATGGTGCGGCCCTTCATGCAGCTGGCGAACTTGCCGTTGAGGATCTCCTTCATCTTCTTGGGGTCCTCCCAGTTGTTGGTGGGTCCGGCGAGATCGGGACGGCGGCTGCAGATGTAGGTGCGGTTCTCGACGCGGGCCACGTCGGAGGGCGTGGAGCGGGCCAGAAAGGAATTGGGGCGCTTCTCCGGGTTGAGGCGGGTGAAGGTGCCCGAGTCGACGAGGAGCTGGGTCAGTTCATTCCATTCGGCTTGCGAGCCGTCGCACCAACGCACCGCGTCGGGCTGGCAAAGGGTGACCATTTTCTCGACCCAGGCGGCGAGATCGGCGTGGTTGGTGTGGGCATCTGACATGACGCCTTCCGTAGTACAGCAGTGAGGCGAGGGTGCAAGGGTGGGAGAGGATGGGGGGAGAAATGGGCAAGGGGTGCGTGGTGGGGCGTGATCCCTTCGCCTTCCGGGTCAGAGGGAGCGTTGGGATCGGTTGATTGACTGGAGAGTCCGGTGGGGCTCCTCTCCGCCGCGCTGTCGAGCCAGCCTCCACCGGGCGGAGTCCAGCCTCCGCACTCCGGGTCAGAGGGTGAGGCTCCAGAAGCCGGAGTCGAGGTCCTTCCAAGCGGGGGTGCGGCCCTTGTCCTCGCGGAAGCCGAGGACGCGCTTCATGCCGGCGGTGCGGAGGAAGGAGGGGGTTTCGAGTTCGATGACCTCGAGGCCCATGTAGTAGAGGTTTCTGAGGGAACGGACGGATTCCGGGCCGAAGGCGGCACCGAGATCCTCGCGGAGGAGGTCGGCCTCGCATTTGCCGAGGAAGAGGAAGGCTGGTTTGCGGCCGGCGGAGGTTTTGTCGGCGATGAGTTCGCGGACCGCATCGGTGTTCCAGAAGCGGTTCATGTGGAGTTCGGAAGCACCGTGGCGGGGGGGAGTCGGAGTCGGGTAAATGCTCATGTCAGTGATTGGTTGAGAGTTGAATTGTTCAGAGAGTTTGATCCCGGGTGCGGGGCGTAGTTCTTGCGTGAGCCCTGCCGGGCAGGACGTGGGGAAGGCTGATTCAGGGAGTGCTTACGCAGCTTGATCGGTTCTGTCGGTCCAGAGGGGCGGCAGGTCGCCGTGCCAGGCGTCGTGCGCCTTGCATCCGCCCACGGAGAGGTGGCTGGGGCTGTCCACCTCCACGACTTCGAGGCCGAGGTAGTAGGTGTCCTTTGGGGTGAGCGTGCCGTCCTCGCCGTAGGCCTCCGTGAGGAAGGCGCGGAAGGCGGTCGCTTCGCGTTTGCCGAGTTTGAGGAGCGCGGGGTGTTGGCCGGAGGTTTGGGCGTCGCGCACAAGGTCGCGGACCATGATGGGATCCCAAAGCGGCGTGATTTTCGCTGCGGAGTTCCTGGGAGAGTTCGGAGTGTTCATGTCAGTTCCTTTCGACGCTGTTGTGGTACCCTATTACGGACCACTTTTCGGAACCTCTCAGGAAAAGAAGTCGTCACTTGATATTATGTTTTAGTGATAGAGTTCCTGAAATCCATCGTGTGGAGGGCCTTGTGAGGGGGGAGGAACGGTGGTAAGCGTGCCTCCGCCAATGGGATATGCAGATCGAGATTACCACCGGGCGGGGCCGCAGCGTCCTGTGTCGCGTTTTGCGGATATTCCGGTGGTGAAGTGGTTGTTGATCAGCAACATAGGCATTTTTTTGCTGGAGGCGTTGATGCGGCCGGAGGGGCACTTCAGGACGCCGTTGGAAATTTACGGGGTTTACAGCATTGATACGGCCCTGGAGGGGTTTCAGTTGTGGCGGTTGATCAGTTTTCAGTTTTTGCATGGGGGATTTTTCCACCTGCTGTTCAACATGTGGGCGCTTTGGATATTCGGGCCGTTCATGGAGCGGGCCTGGCGGAGCAAGGCGTTTTTGGTCTTCTATTTATTGTGTGGGGTTGGAGGGGCGTTGTTCTACACGCTGCTGGTCTTCCTTCCGGGACTGCTGCCGGACGGGATGGTTGGCGACCATTTGTTAGGGGCCTCGGCAGGAATAATGGGAATTCTGGTGGGGGTGGCGGTCTTGGCACCGAACGCGCAGATCCGGCTTCTCTTTCCGCCGATCCCCATGTCGATGAAGACCTTTGCCCTGGTCTTCATCGGGTTGGAGGTGTTTCTGTTGCTTTCCAACAGTTCGAATGCGGGAGGCTCGGCCGGGCACCTGGGCGGGGCCTTGGTGGGGGTGCTGCTGATGAAGGTGCCGGCGCTGCGTGGTCTGTTGGTGCGGGTGGGGAGTCCGGGAGGACGATCGAAGGCGAAGCCGGTGAGGCGCGCCCGGCCGGAGAGCAAGTTGCGTCCGCGGTCCGAGTTGGTGGCGGCGGAGGCCACGGAGATGGATCGCATCCTCGACAAGATCAACAAGGAGGGCTTGCAGTCGCTGACGGACAAGGAGCGGGAATTTTTAAAGGGGGTGTCGAGGAAGTAGGGGGCGCGTGGCGCCCGGTTATCAGTTTTCAGTTTTCAGTGACCAGTGACCAGTTTTCAGTGACCAGTGATCAGGAGACAGAGTTGGGAACAGAAATAAGGACAAGCATGACGGACGAGGAACTGATGAATTGCGCCGAGAAGGAGCGGCAGGTGGAGCGGTTGCGGGAGATCATGACGCGGCTGCGGGCTCCGGGTGGCTGTCCGTGGGATGCGGAGCAGACGCATGAGAGTTTGGTGTCGAACCTGATCGAGGAGGCCTATGAGACGGTGGACACGATTCAGCGCGGGGACCGGGAGCATTTGAAGGAGGAGTTGGGGGATCTGTTGTTGCAGGTCGTCTTTCACAGTGAGTTGGAGCGGGAGGCGGGGAACTGGGATCTGGACGAGGTGGCGCGGGGAATTTCGGAGAAGCTGGTGCGGCGGCATCCGCATGTTTTTTCGCAGAGCGAGGCGGGGGATTCCGAGGCGGTGTTGAAGCAATGGGATGAGATCAAGCGGGCCGAGAAGGGGGACGAGGAGGAGCCGTTTCTGCACGGGGTGGGGAAGGGATTGCCGGCGTTGTTGCGGGCCGCGAAGTTGCAGAAGAAGGCCTCGAAGGTGGGCTTTGACTGGCCGGATGCGGCAGGGATTCTGGAGAAGGTGGAAGAGGAGTTGGAAGAGACGCGGGTGGAGTTGGCGAAGCACGTGGAGGGCGAGCCGGCCGGCGCGGCGTTGGCGGGGGAGATCGGGGATCTGCTCTTCGTGGTGGTGAACCTGGCCCGGAAGCTGGGGATCGATCCGGAGGTGGCGCTGGAGGGGACCAACGTGAAGTTCATGGATCGCTTCGGCGCGGTGGAGTCGGGGCTGAAGGCGGCCGGGCAGAGTTTGGAGGACGCGGATCTGGGGGAGATGGAGCGGAGGTGGCAGTTGGCGAAGGAGCGGGGACGGATAGCGTAGGGGTGTTGGAGGGGAGAGGAGGCTGGCGACCGGGACGGTCACGCCACTGGGGGGAGGCTGGGCGGTTCCGTCTTCGCTGAGCTACGCCGGGACAGGTGGGAAACCGCCGCCACGGTTGGGGGAGACGGTGTGCGTGGATGAGGGATGGGCCGGGAGGAGAGTGGGGCGGAACCGCCGACACCTCGCAGAGGCGCCGCTACGCGGAGGGGAGAGGGCATGCGACCGGGACCCGTCCTTCGCCTCCGGCTACGGAGGGCAGGCTGGTCAGGGCACTGTGCTAGCTCCTTTGGAGGAGTTTTTCGGTGTATTTGGCGAGGAGGTCGGCTTCGAGATTGACGGGGGCGCCGGGCGAGAGAGACTGCAGGTTGGTGTGCAGAAAGGTGTGCGGGGTGATCCAGAAGGTGGCGGAGGAGGTGCCGAGTTCGGCGATGGTGAGGGAGATGCCGTCGATGGCGAGGGCGCCCTTGTCGATGCAGTAGCGTTCGATGTCGGGGGGGAGGGTGACTTCGAAGCGGTGGTCCTGGCCGTGTTTGGAGAGGTCGGAGACGGTGCCGGTGGCATCGACGTGGCCCTGCACGAAGTGACCGCCAAGGCGGGCGTTGGCGGCGAGGGCGCGCTCGAGGTTGACGAGGGAGCCGGTGGTGAGGGCGCGGAGGGAGGTGACCTTGAGGGTTTGGGCGAGGAGGTCGAAGGAGGCGGAGTGGTCGTCGTGCCCGGCGACGGTGAGGCAGCAACCATTGACGGCCACGGAGTCACCGGGGTGGAGTTCGGCGGCGAAAGGGAGGGCGAGGTGGAGGCGAGCCTGCTCCCCACGCTCTTCGAGAGTGAGGACCGTGCCGAGGGCTTCTACCAATCCGGTGAACATGGGACTCAGGGGGCGGGTTGGGCGGGCGGGGTGCCGGCCTCCTCGTGGGGAGCGGGGTGGTGGGTGGGAGGATGCTCGGTGCCGCCGACGTTGGGGAGGAGGGTGAAGGCGAGGTAGCAGATGACGGTGGGGATGAAGGCTCCGAGGAGGAGCTTGATGGGGGAGATGCCGCCTTCGAAGTGGCGGTTGAGGATGCTCTGGCCGGCTGGGTTGGGGGCGTTGGCAATGACGGTGAGTCCACCACCGGTGACGGCCCCGGCGACCACGGCATGTTTCGCGCTGAGGCTGATGCCATCGACCTGGGAGGCGAGGTAGGTGATGGCGGCGTTGTCGTTGAAGGCGGTGAGGATGGTGGAGCCGAGCATGAGGGCGTTGTCGGGGAGGGAGAGGATGACCGGTTCGATCCACCAGGCCTGACAGCCGCCGTGGATAATGAGGGCGGCGAGGAAGAAGCCGACCAGCATGGGTCCGCGCATGGAGATGGCGTTCTGGTGGTGGCGGGTGGCGACGACGAAGGCCATGAAGAAGAGGAAGCCGCCGATGAAGAGGACGGGGGTGTGGGCGTTGAAGACTGTCCAGGCGAGGAAGAGGATGTGGGTGAAGATGACCCAGGCGGGGACGGGGTCCTCGCGGTCGTGCCAGGCGATGGCGTGGGAGACGCCGTCCTCGACGCCATCGGCGGCGTCCTCCATGCGGAGGAGTTCCTTCCGGAAAAGGAGGAAGTAGAGGACGTTGCTGACGAGCACGGCGCAGACCGCCTTCCAGCCGAAGTGGAGGAGCATGAACTTCATGTCCCAGCCCCAGGCCCCGGCGACCATGAGGACGGGGGGGGCGGCGAAGTGGGTGAGGGTGCCGCCGACGGAGACGTTGACGAAGAGGAGGCCGAGGGTGGCGTAGGCGAACTTCGGCTTGGGTCTGAGGCGATAGAATTTCTTGGCGAGAAGGAGGGCGCCGATGGTCATGGCGGCGGGCTCGGTGATGAAGGAGCCGAGGATGGGGGCGATAGTGAGGACGCTGAGCCACCAGGCGCCGGGAGTGCCGCTGCCGAGGTTGGCGGCGCGGGCCATGACCAGTTCCGCGAAGCGGAGGACGGGCCGGCTGGCGGCGATGGCCATGATGATGACCACGAAGGTCGGCTCGACGAATTCGCGGTCGTAGCTGAGGTAATTTCTGAAGTCGCCCCAGGAGTAGAAGGAAACGGCGGCGGCACCGAGGATCAGCACCCAGATACCGAAGATGGCCTCGATCTCGCCGAGGAAGTGGAGGGCGGTGGCCTTGAAGGAGACATCGTCCTCGGCGTCCTGGTGTGGTTTGGCGCAGGCGGTGCGGCCTTCCTTTTTGATGCGTTCGCGGTGTTCGTGTTCGGCCTTGTGGGCGGCCTTGTTGATGGCGCCGGCGGCAAAGGTGTGGCAGATGGCGAGAAGGAAGATGATGGTGGCGACGATGTTGAAGGGGTCGGCCTTGATGCGGGCCTGGACCGTCGCGAAGAAGTCGATTTTTCCCTCGGCGGTTTTCTCGGTGGGGAGCTCGTAGTTGGGGACCGGGAAGGCGGCGTATTGTTCGTCCTTGGTGTCGGTGGCGGGAAAGGCCGGCTCCGGCTTTCCGGCGGCGGAGCCGTGGGCGAAGGAGCTGAGGCCCAGGAAGAGGACGAGGAGCAGGAAGGGAATGCGGGATGTGGTCATGTTTCGGCGCGGCGACTTTACCGAGGGGGCGGTGGGGGGCAATGGAAATTGGAGGTCTTGCGCGAACGGATTAGATCGCTAAGGTGGCCACCGTGCGTAGTTTCCTGATTCTCCCGGCCCTGATGAGTATGGTGCTCATCGGCTGTGCGCATGTGAAGAGGGCGACGAACACGTTGACCGGGAAGCGTCCTCCGAGCGTGGGGGTTCCGGAGGTGCCGGCCCATCTGAGGGCGGGGCCGGACGGGGGAGGAGCGCCCCCCTTGACGCGGGTGACCCTGGACGAGGAGGGGGTGCCGGTGTCGCCGATGAATATGGCGAGAGAAGGGTTGATGCCGGGCTTGCCTTCGGAGGAGGACATCCGGTGGACTGATCCGGACAATCCGGATGCGCCGTTGGAGGGGTTGGAGGAGACCTTGGCGCAGGCCAAGGGCCAATCCGCGGGTTGGGAGGTGAGCTACACGGAGGCCACGAGGCGGGCGGTGCGGGAGGGGATGCCGTTGTTGATCTGGTTTACGGACACGCAGCGCAGTCCGTTGTGTCGATCGCTCAGTGCGGAAGTGTTTTCGGCGGCGGCGTTTGAAGCGTTTGCGCAGGAGCATTTTGTGCGTCTGCGGATTGATTTCAATGTGCAGGGGGACGACGAGGATGATCGGCTGCGGAAGAAGGAGTATCTGGCGACGTTGAAGAAGCGCTACAAGGTGAATGGGCTGCCGACGGTGTTGGTGATGGCGCCGGATGGGACGGTGACGGGTAGCTACAAGGGGTACAGTCGGGGGGAGGGGGAGTTTTACTTTGGGCGGATCCGGAATGCGACGCGGACGGCGGAGGAGCAGTTGGTGAAGTGGCGGGCCAGCATGGAGAAGAAGGGCTATCGGGTGTGGAAGACGCGGAAGGATAAGCAGGTGTTTGCGAAGTTGCTGAGCTACAGCAAGGGCAAGTTGATCATGGTGGAGCCGAGCGGGAAGCGGTTGGAGGCCAAGGAGAAGCAGCTTTCGGACGAGGATCAGGAGTGGATCCGGGCGGAGCTGGCGAAGCGGGGACGGTGAGGCGGGGGAGAGGTTGGTGGGGTAGGGGCTGCGAGACGGGGGGGCTGATCCTCCAGCCGGTTGTTTCCGGCAGAAGAGGCCCAACCGCCGGACCGCCCGGAGGTCGGTCCCGGCCTTTGGCTCGGAGGTCGGTCCCAGCCCACACTGAGCGCGATTTGAGTAACACCAGGTGTTTGGGATGAATTGGCCGGGGGGGGAATCGGCTTTTGACCTGTGAGAATACGGGGACTAATCTCCGCCGCTCTGACTCACAACAGCATGGAAGACGTAATCATTATCGGGACGGGATGTGCGGGATGGACGGCGGCGATTTATACCAGCCGGGCGAATTTGAAGCCATTGGTGTTGGCGGGGGCGCAGGTGGGGGGGCAGTTGACGACGACCACGGAGGTGGAGAATTTTCCGGGATTTCCGGAGGGGATCGACGGGTGGCAGTTGATGGAGAACATGAAGGGGCAGGCCGAGAAGTTCGGGGCGCGGGTGGAGTATGTGACGGCGGAAGGGGTGACGAAGCGGGCGGACGGGATTTTTGAGATCAAGGCCGGGGAGGCCACGCTGGAGGCCAAGGCGGTGATCGTGGCGACAGGGGCTTCGGCGCGGATGCTGGGGCTGCCGGGGGAGGACACGCTTTATGGGAAGGGGGGGCTGACGACCTGTGCGACCTGTGACGGGGCGTTTTACCCGGATATGCCGGTTTGTGTGGTGGGCGGGGGGGATTCGGCCTGTGAGGAGGCGACCTTTCTGACCCGATTTGCCAGCAAGGTGTATTTGATTCACCGGCGGGACGAGTTGCGGGCTTCGAAGATCATGGCTGAGCGGGCCCTGGCGAACCCGAAGATCGAGCCGGTCTGGGACAATGAGGTGACCGCCTATCACCCCGGTGAGAACAACAAGATGCGGGCGGTGGGATTGCGGAACCTGAAGACCGGGGAGGAGAGCGAGTTGGAGGTGCGGGGGGTGTTTGTGGCGATCGGGCACGTGCCGAACAGCGCGTTTTTGGGGGATTTGGTGGATTTGGACGAGAACGGCTACATTTTGCAGAATCCCGGCCGGACGGCGACCAAGACGGCGGGGCTCTTTGTGGCGGGGGATGTTGCGGATCATTTTTACCGTCAGGCCATTACGGCTGCCGGGCAGGGCTGTGCGGCGGCTTTGGAGGCGGAACGGTGGCTGGCCGAACAGGAATGAGGCCCGGGGACGTAAAATCGACTGACAGGAAGCTCGTTGGGAGGCATTACACCACTGACGCGTGTCCATGACTGAATTGTTGATTGCCCCCGCCCGGGAAACCGGGTGCGAAGATTTGGAGGGTCTGACCGAGGTCATCGGCCAGGCCGCCTTGCGTCAGCGCTCGCCGCTGGATGACATTCTCGACTCTGGCGTGGTCGACGAGGAGCCGTATATGCGGAACCTCGCCGGGCAGTTGGGGATCGAGTGGCTGGACGAGATTCCGGTGGCTGAGAACACCATGCCCCTGCGGGAGGCTTGTGGTCCGCGGGTGGCGTTGAAGCATCGTTTGCTGCCGGTGGAGATCGAGGGAGGCGAAGGGTCGGAGCGTCTGGTGATCGTGACCTTTGATCCGTTGAACCTCATTGCCCGTCAGGCGGCGGTGCAGGCGGTGGATCTGCCGATTGTCTGGAAGATGGCTTCGCGCCGCCGGGTGCACGAGTCTCTGCGGCGGCTTTATGGGGTGGGTGCGGACACCTTCGAGCAGATCATCGAAGGCCGGGACATGGACTACGAGAACCTCGAGCGCGAGGACGAGGCCAATGTCATCGACGAGGATCAGGACGAGGAGGCCAGCGTGGTGAAGTTCGTGAACCAGATCATCCGGGAATCACTGGATCAGCGGGCCACGGACATTCA
This sequence comes from Verrucomicrobiota bacterium, assembly GCA_027619375.1. Classification (GTDB taxonomy): domain Bacteria; phylum Verrucomicrobiota; class Verrucomicrobiia; order Verrucomicrobiales; family Akkermansiaceae; genus JAPKDA01. Next base: position 13,033 of record JAQCFL010000016.1, read on the forward strand.
CGTGGAGCCCTTGGCGGACAATTTGCGGATTCGCTACCGGATTGACGGACGGCTGGTGGACATCGCGGTGCCGGAGAACATCAAGGCGTTGCAGAGTTCGGTGATCGCGCGATTGAAGATCATGTCGCGGCTGGACATTGCGGAGCGCCGCTTGCCGCAGGACGGCCGGATCAACCTTTCCTTTGAAGGCCGATCGATCGACGTGCGGGTGGCGACCGTGCCGACGGTGGAGGGGGAGAGCGTGAGTTTGCGACTGTTGAACCAGCAGCGGTTCAACGTGGACCTGCTGGGGATGGAGGATTTTGTGCGGAAGAAGATCTCGCGGCTGCTGAAGCTGTCCAACGGGATCATTCTGGTGACCGGGCCGACCGGATCGGGAAAGTCGACGACGCTGTATTCCTTCCTGAGCGAGGTGAACCGGCCGGAGACGCGGATCGTGACGATTGAGGACCCGGTGGAGAACAAGTTGAGCGGGGTGATGCAGATCGCGGTGAAGTCGGAGATCGGGTTGACCTTTGCGAACGGACTGCGGTCGATTTTGCGGGCGGATCCGGACATTGTGATGATTGGAGAGATTCGGGACCTGGAGACTGCGGAGATCGCGATTCGGGCCTCGTTGACCGGTCACCTGGTGTTCAGCACATTGCACACCAACGACTCGCTGGGGGGGATCGGGCGATTGCTGGACATGGGGGTGGAGCCGTTCCTGTTGTCGGCGGCGGTGCGGGCCTTCCTGGCGCAGCGCCTGGTGCGGAAGTTGTGCACTCATTGCCGCCGTCCGGTGGAGATCCCGCTGTCGGAGCTCCGGGCCCTCGGGGTTCCACCACAACTGACCGGGACGCCGTATGAGGCGGTGGGGTGTGACAAGTGTCGGAACACGGGCTTTACCGGACGACTGGCGATCTTTGAGATCGTGCTGCTGACGGACAAGATGCAGGAGTTGGTGGCGCATGGAGCGGGAGCGAAGGAGATCAAGGCGCATGCGGTGGCGGATGGTTTTCTACCGATGCGGGAGTATGGCTGGTGGAAGGTCATGCAGGGGGAGACGACCATTGAAGAGGTCATATCGGTGACCAGTTCCGATCTCGGTGGGGACGCCTGAGGAATTCAAGACGAGGGCACATGGCAGTATTCACCTACAAGGCAGTCTCAGCGGCAGGAGCGGTCACCAGCGGTGAGCTGACGGCGCAGGATCGAGGGGAGGCCCTGCGGATTTTGGACGGGAAGGGATTGCAGCCGGTGCGATTGTCAGAGTCGAGTGCGCCGGTGGCGAAGGCGAAGACGGAGAAGAAGTCGCCGAACGGGGTGGCCAAGAAGGCGGAGACTCGGTCGCGGGCCCAGGTGCCGGAGAAGGTGAAGGTTAAGCCGGACAAGGAGGCGGAGATGGCGGAAGGGCCGGTGAAGTTGAAGCGGGCCGAGGTGGTGCTCTTCACGGAGGAGCTCAGTGACATGCTGGCGGCGGGTTTGCAGTTGGAGCCGGCCTTGCGGGCCATGGAGACCCGGCAGCAATCGGGGAACCTGAAGCTGGTCTCGCGGAAGATCCGGCAGTTGGTGCGGGACGGAAACAATTTCTCGGTGGCCTTGCGGCGTTGCAGCGACAGCTTCGGGCCGCTCTACTGCAGTTTGGCGGCGGCGGGGGAGGCGTCCGGAGCGTTGGACACCATTTTGCGGCGGCAGGCGGACTACCTGAAGATGCTGCAGGAGTTGCAGGGGCGGATTACCCTGGCGCTGATTTATCCCGCCTTCCTGATCCTCTCGGGTGTGGGAGTGGGGGTGATTTTCGTGACGAAGCTGATCCCGCAGTTGACGGCCCTGTTGCAGAGCACGCCGGGGGCCTCATTGCCGCTGGGGGTGCGAATCCTGATCGGGGTGAGTGATTTTCTGAAGGCCTGGTGGATCGTGGGGCTGCTGCTGATCGCGGCGACCTTGATCTTGTTCAAGGCGTGGAAGGATGCGGAGGCGAACAAGCCGGCGTGGGATCGAATCAAGTTGCGCCTGCCGCTTTATGGGCGGGTGGTGGAGCATCGGTTTTTTGTGCAATTTCTGGAGACGATGGCGAACCTGGTGGGGAACGGCCTGCCGTTGCTGCGGTCGCTGGAGTTGACGCGGGATGCGACGCAGAACATCCACATGAGGGCCCACGCGGATGAGATGATTGAAATGGTGGGTGATGGGCGGGCCTTGTCGAAGGCCATGATCAAGTCGGAGGTCTTTCCGCCCCTGTTGATCGACATGGTGGCGGTGGGAGAGCAGACCGGTAAAATCGACCAGGCCCTGCGGAGGGCGGCGGAGCGCTACGACAAGGAGTTGAACGGGGCGCTGCAGAGGATCATGGCGCTGATCATGCCGGCGGTGTTGATCGTGATGGCCTTGTTGATCGGGACGATGGCCTATTTGATGATTACGGCGATTTTCCAGACGATTTCGAATCTGGGGACCTAGTTGGCGTCCCCGCGAGTTGACGGACTGCCGGATTTAGGGATTAGTATGGTCTGCCCCGCAGGAAGGTGAGCGGGGAGAGGGCACCAGGTAATAATGATCGAGCGACCCGGCAAGAAAGACAGTTTCCCGCAAATATGGGCTTTGGGAGCCTGTGTGCTGGTCTTTGCAGTGCTGTATCTCGTCATGGGATATGCGGCGGGCTACGGGAAGGTGGTGGACGGGGAGGTGGAATTTCGTCGGCAGGCGCTTTGGCAGGATATGCGGATGGACTATGTCCGGGACGAGGGGGAGTGGGGATTCGGGATGTTTGTGCCGCTGGCGGTGGCGGGATTGTTCTGGTTTCGGCGGCGGGAGATTCTGGCGTCCCCGGTGGATCCGGCGTTGAAGAGCGGCGGGCTGATCCTGCTCTTCGGGTTTTTGATCTACTGGGCGGGGTATCGGGGTGAGCAGAAGTATTTTGGCTATGCGGCGGGGCAGATTCTTGTTTTGGGGACGCTGCTTTGGTTTCTCGGGTGGGGCTGGTTTGGGAAAGTGTTCTGGCTTTGGGCGCTGTTGGGGATGATGTGGCCGTGGCGGTTCCTGATCGAGCGGATCTCGGCGCCGCTGCAGTTGGTGATGGCGAAGTTGACCTCGGCGTTTCTGCAATTGTGCGGAGTGGGGGCGGTGAGGAGTGGAAGCGCAGTGCACACCGACACGGTGGACCCGGTGGCCGGGGGATTCATCAGCATGGATATTGATGTGGGCTGCAGCGGGATGCGGTCGTTGTTTGCGTTGGTGATGATCGGGTTGATTTTTGCCTTCCTGCAGGTGCGGGAGGAATGGAAGCGCTGGGTGCTGATGGCCTGTGTGCCGGTGGTGGCGGTCATCGGGAATTTCGTGCGGATGTTGATGCTTTATGGCGGGTCCCGGATGTGGGGATCGAAGTTTGCGATTGGAGAGAAGCACGACATGTCGGGGTTTCACATGTTGGCCGGGTTGATGGTTTTCGTGGTGGCGCTGTTGCTGCTCGGGGGGATGGTGGAAGTGTTGAACAAGGGGTCGAAGTATTTTCGGAGAGCGAAGGTCGTGCGCAAGCAGGTGGTGTCGGATGCGGCGGAAGGAGGGGAGCGATGAAAGGGCTCAAATTCAGAACAATGGCCTTCGTGGGAATGGCGGTGGTGGCGATCATTTGCTGCCACGCCTTCAGCAATCCCCCCACCAATCCGAGTTCCGGCGTGGTGGTGTGGTTGCCGGAAGCGATTCCTGGTTGTGACGGCGAACGGGAGGAGATGGGCGAGGCGGAGCAGAAATGGCTGCCGAAAGACACCACCTATCTGAGCATGACCTATCGGGAGTGGGGATACCCGGCCCCTATAGCGAATTACCGTGCGCTGCGGGCGACGCTGATTGTGGCGGGGGCTGATTCGCGGAGTCTGCATCGTCCGCAGGTGTGTCTCACCGCGCAGGGGTGGACGATCAGGAAGCGGGAGGTTGTGACGGTGCCGACGAAGGGGGGACCGTTGGAGGTGATGGACTTCCATTTGGCGCAGCATCTGCGCAAGGAGGATGGCTCACTGATGCTCGATGCGGCCGGGAAGGAGATCCTTCGCCGGGCCCACTACTTTTATTGGTGGGTTGGTCCGGAGCGTTCCACGGCGAGTGATGAGAAGAAGGTGTGGACTTCGGTGTGGAGCAGCATTCTGCGGGGTGAGAACGAGCGGTGGGGCTATCCTTCGGTGCTGGTCTTCGTGGACGATCGCCATGGGTTGGAGGAAGGGGAGGTGGAGGCGCGTTACCGGGCCGGGGAGTTCATCCGGGATTATGCGCACACCTTCCAGAAATCGCTGGGGGCGAAGGAGCGGGAAGATGCGGTGCCGTTGAAGACGCTGTAGGGTGGAGAGGGGGGTGAAGGACTGCGGCGGTGAGGGTGTTGAGGAGGCGGGGGGTGGAGGCGAGGGGATTGAATGCTGGCGGGAGGTTTTAACCGCCGGACCGCCCGGAGGTCGGTCCCACCCTGGGTGGGAGCTGGATGGGGGAGGGATGAATGCTAATCCTGGGGGATTTCGATGCGGGGGAAGACCGGCTTGGGTTTGCCGGTTTCGTGGCCGTCCTGGAGGAGTCCCCATTGGAGGTCGGCGAGGAGGACGGGGGATTCCGGGGTGAAGCGGAGTTGGGCGAGGATCTTTTCGGCGGCGGTGGGGAGGACGGGGCCGAGGAGGATGGCGAGGTGGGTGCAGGATTCGCAGATGTGGTAGAGGGCGGCGGCGAGGCGGTCGGCCTGGCTTTCGTCCTTGGCGAGGTTCCAGGGCTTGTTGCGCTCGAGGAAGCCGTTGCAGTGGACGACATGGGAGTTGATGGCTCCGAGAGCGACGGAGACCTCGTCGTGTTCCATGGCCGTTTGATAGGCCGCGACGGACTCGGCGAGGGACTCGCGGAGGGCCTGGGTTTGCCCGTCGTCGTAGTCGGTGACGCGGAGGGCCCCGCGTTTGGTGAGGGTGAGGGAACGGTTGAGGAGATTGCCGAGGTCGTTGGCGAGCTCGGTGTTGAAGAGCATGATGAGGCGGGAGAGGTCGAAGGCGCTGTCCTTGCCGGTGGTGATGTCGCGGACGAGGTAGTAGCGCAGGGCATCGACGCCGAATTTCTGGGCGAGTTCGGCGGGGTCGACCACGTTGCCGAGGGATTTGGACATTTTTTCCTCCTCGCCGGACTGGCTCTTGCTGTTCCACCAGCCGTGGACGAGGAGGGTGGGCATTTGATCATCGGCGAAGCCCATGGCGTGGAGCATGCAGGGCCAGTAGATGGAGTGGGCGGGGACGAGGATGTCCTTGCCGATGACGTGGGCATCGGCGGGCCAGAGTTGGTCGAAGTCGGGCAGGGTGGATCCGCCGGCCTTTCGATAGCCGGCGAAGGAGATGTAGTTGATGAGGGCGTCGAACCAGACGTAGGTCACGAAATCCGTGTCGAAGGGGATCTCGATGCCCCAGTGCAGCCGGGCCTTGGGACGGGAGATGCAGAGGTCGGTGTCGGCGGCCCGTTCGATGGCATTGGTGACCTCCGACTTCCGGAAGGCGGGAAGGATCTTGAAGGTGTCGGACTCCACGGCGCCTTTCAACCAGGCGGCGTGTTCGGAGAGTTTGAACCACCAGTTTTCCTCCTCGAGTTTGACCACTTCGCCCCATTCGGGACCAAAGTTGCCCTCGCTGGTGCGGTCCTTGTCGGTGAGGTACTGTTCCTGGCGGACCGAGTAGGAGAGGGTTGTGGTCTTTTTGTAGAGTTGGCCCTTGTCGTGAAGGTCGCGGAGGATGGCCTGGACGCAGTGTTTGTGATCGTCGGCGGTGGTTTCGGCCCAGCCGTCGTAGTGGACGCCGAGGGTGTCCCAGAGGGAGAGGAATTTTTTGGTGTTGCGCTTGGCGAGGGTGGCGACGTTGACGCCTTCGGCCTCGGCGGTTTGCTGCATCTTCTGGCCGTGTTGATCGACGCCGGTGAGGAAGTAAACCCGTTGTCCGTTGAGGCGCCGATAGCGGGCGATGACGTCGGCAAGGATCTTCTCGTAGGCGTGCCCGATGTGGGGGAGGCCATTTGGGTAGTCGATGGCGGTGGTGATGAAGTAGTCCTTGCTCATGATGGGGCGGTGGTGGGGGAGGGCTCTAACATTCCAGAAGACCGGGAGAAAGGCTCCAGACGCTCAGGCGTCGGCGTTGCGGTCGACACGGCCGCCGAGGGAGAGAATGCGGGCGTTGCCCTTGGCGGTCTCGGCTTCGGCGATCTGGCCGTCCTGCACGTACATCTGGGAGAGGGAGGTCCAGGCGAGGAGGTCGTTTGGTTTGAGGATGGTGGCTTGCAGTCCGCAGCCGATGGCCTCCTTGACCTTGCCCAGCTTGAGGAGGGCCATGCCGAGGGCGTGCCAGCCGTCGAAGAACAGCGGGTCGAGGGCCACGGCGGCGCGATAGCCTGTCACGGCGTTCTCGAAGTCGCCGATGGCGAGGTGGGTATTGGCCTCGTCGAAGAGGTCGTCACGGGTCGGGGGCTGGTCGCTCATTCCAATCAGGGAATGACCACGCCGGCCTTGTGGTATTCCTGGGACATCCAGTTCTGGAGGGCGATCTGGCGGTAGGCGTTGCTCATGCTGTTGAGGCGTTGGCTGACGACGGAGGCCTCCAGGGCCGTCTCGACGAGTTCGCGTTTCACGACCTGGACGAAGAGGGAGCGGAAGACACTGCGGGTTTCGTCGTTCTGAGTGAGGATCTCGGAGGTTTCTCCGGGGTTGACCTTGGAGGCGAGGGTGAAGATTTCGTCGGGGGTCGGTTCGCCGGGCGGGCGGGTGTCGCGTTTGACGGCGTCGCGGCTGACGACTTCGAGTTCCTGGGCGGCGGCGGCTTCCTCGAACGTCTTGCCGCTGGTGACCGCTTCGAGGAGGGCGGTGCGTGCTGCTTCGGCGGCTTCGACCATCTTGGCACGGGAGCGTTCCTTGACGAGGTCGAGGCGAGCCTCGTCCTTGGCGGCTTCGTAGTCGAGTTCCTTGGCTTCGATGATCTCGTCGAGGCGGAAGATGAGCCATTGATCGGCGCCGAGGCGGTGGGCGTCGCTGATGGCATCCATTGGTTTGGTGCCGAGGGTGGCATCGAAGATGATGTCCACGGCGCGGCTGCGCCGGATGCCCTGGGTGGCGACGCGAAACTCGGGGGGGCAGGCCTCCTTGGTGAAGAGTTCGGTGGTCTTGACTTCGAAACCGGCCTTGGCGGCCTTGCCTTCGAAGTCCTCGCCGTCGGCCTGGCGGAGTTCCTCCCAGAGTTCATCGATGCGGCCGCCTTCCGCCATGATGGCGGCGTCGCGCTGTGCGTTGGTGAGTTCGGTGATCGTGGCGGGTGTTTCAGCGGGCGCCTCAGCGGGCGTTTCGCCTGCAGGTGTTTCGGTGTTGGGGGATTCCGCGGCGGCGGGTGCTGCGGCGGCCTTCTTTTTTTCATCCTCGAGGAGGGCGTCGAAGTCGGGTTGGGCGATGACGTAGGTGACGCGGCGTTTTGCGTCGGAGAGGTAGCGGCCCTGATTTTCCTCCCAGTAGGTTTTGACCTCTTCGTCGGTGGGCATTTCGTCTGCCTCGTACTTGCTGGCGGGGAAGGTGATGAGTTTGTAGGTGATCTCCTGCTGGCTATCGGCGATGTCCTCCTTGACGGTTGTTTCGGAGGCGGCGAGGCCGGAACCGAGGATGTCCTGGAGGCGCTCCAGGGCGAGGACCTCGCGCAGGGTGTCGTTCATGTCCTTGATGCTCATGCCGAGGCGCGGCAGGGACTTGTCGATGTATTTGTTGTAGGCCTCGGCGTTGAAGGTTTGATCGGCCTGATTGACGAAGATCCGTTCGCGGATGAGTTTCTCGACCTCGGCGACGGAGGGATGGATGCCGGTACTCCGGGCGGTCTTCTGGAGGATGAGTCGGTTGGCGAGGAATTGTTTGGGGTCGAATTCCTGGCCGGGATTACCGTCGAGGGGAGCGGCGAGCTGGTAGAGGTAGGGAGCGATGGCGTAGCGAGCCTGGAAGCTTTGACTGGAGAGATCGTTGAGGAGGCGGAGTGGGTTGGTGGAGACCCGGTCGAATTCCTCGGCGGGGTAGCTGCGGCCATCCACTTCGACGATGACAGGACCGGAGCCATAGCCTCGCCGACTCGCGGAGGATTCCATGAAGACGAGGCCCACGAAGAGGAGGATAAGGACCACGAACATGAGGCCCGTGTATTTCCGGATGTTGTCGAGCATGATGGGAATTGTGAGGAATAAACCCGCAGCCTGGCGGCGGGGAGGCGGTAGTTAAGCAGGGAAGTTGCCAGCATCAAGCGCGGAGGGGCTTGAAAGGGCGAAGAATTCCAGGAGGGAGGGGGAGGGGATTGGGAGCCGGGTCATTTGGAGGGCTGGGGGGAAAAGGAAAGCGCAGAGGGCTTTCACCCTCTGCGCCGGAGTCCATCAACCTCAACACACTGTAATAGCGATGCGAAGCTGACAACTGCTGTTCACCCTTACATGAAAACTGCGACTTTCGTTGCGGTTTTCAAGGGGTTGAGACCTCCGGAATCGGGAAATGTTCGATCATTTCCTGATTATTTCTTATTTACTCGTAAGTGGTTGATATACAGGGATGTAGATTCTGAGAAGTTATTAACAATCATTCCCAAGGGAGGAGGTGGACGAAGTCTCGCGTTGCTGTGAGGGGTGGAGGGCCTAGGTTGAGGGCAGAATGAGAATTGGAATTGCTTTGGTGTGCGTGGGAATGGTGGTGGTGCAGGTGGGAGGGGACCAGGCATGGGGTGAGGAAGCGGCGAAGGAGGGTCGGAAGGCGAACCGGCTGCTGGCGGAGAAGTCGCCATATTTATTGCAGCACGCCTACAATCCGGTGGATTGGTACCCTTGGGGGGAAGAGGCCTTTGAGAAGGCGCGGAAGGAGATGAAGCCGATTTTGCTGAGTGTGGGTTACTCGACCTGTCACTGGTGCCACGTGATGGCCCGGGAGTCGTTCGAGGACGAGGAGATCGGGAAATTTTTGAACGAGCACTTTGTGTCGATCAAGCTGGACCGGGAGGAACGTCCGGATGTGGACCGGGTGTATATGACGGCCCTGCAGGCGATGAGTGGGGATGGCGGGGGATGGCCCTTGAACGTGTTTTTGACGCCTGATTTGAAGCCGTTCTATGGGGGGACCTATTTTCCGCCGCGGGCCAAGGGTGGTCGGCCGGGATTTTTGGAGGTGTTGCAGGAGATGGAGCGGATGTGGCGGGAGCAGGGTGAGGAGGTGCGGGGATCGGCGGGCGAGAATTTCACGAAGCTGCAGGAATACCTGGAGGCGCGGGGGCGCGAGGAAGGTGAGGCGGTGACGTTTAATGCGGGGTGGCTGAGCAAGGCGGCGACGGAGTTGATGGAGAGCGGTGATTCGACCGACGGTGGCTGGGGTGGCGCGCCGAAGTTTCCGCAGCCCTCGCATCTCCGGTTTCTGATGCGCTGCGGGGATGAGAAGGCGCGGGAGTTCGCCTTCCTGACCTGTCGCAAGATGATGAACGGCGGCATCTACGATCAACTCATGGGCGGCTTTCACCGTTACTCGGTGGACGCGGTGTGGCTGGTGCCGCACTTTGAGAAGATGCTCTACGATCAGGCGCAATTGATCGACGTGTATCTCGATGCGTGGCAGTTGAGTGGCGACCCGGCTTTTCGAGAGGTGGTGGAAGAGACGGCAGACTACGTGTTGCGGGACCTGACCCATGCGGAGGGGGGCTTTTGGAGTGCGCAGGATGCGGGGAGCGAGGGGAAGGAAGGGAAGTGCTATTGCTGGACGGAAGGGCAGTTGAAGGAGGTGTTGAGCGAAGAGGAATTTGCAGTGGTGAAGAAGTACTATGGCGTCACGGCGAGCGGCAACTTTGTGGATCACAGTGATCCCGAACCACTGGCGGATCAGAACATTCTGAGCGTGGTGGAGCACGGGCGGGAGTTGAGCGCGGAGGAGAACGCCTTGCTGGAGAGTGGCGTGGTGAAATTGAGGGCGCAGCGCTTGAAGCGGGTGCCGCCGTCCACGGACGACAAGGTGCTGGCTTCGTGGAACGGGTTGATGATCGCGGCCCTGGCGCGGGCCGGTCGGGTGCTGAAGGAACAGCGGTATTTGGCTGCGGCGGAGAAGGCGCACGGCTTTGTGGTGGCCCGGTTGTGGGATGCGAAGAAGGGCGTGCTGTATCATCGCTGGCGGGACGGGGAGCGGGACGACAGCCAGCAGGCGGAGAGCTATCTGTATTTCCTGCGGGGGAGTCGGGTGCTCTATGAGATGACCTTGAAGCCGGCCTATCTGGAGATTGCGGTGCGTTTGGCGGAGGGGGCGCGGGCTCGTTTTTACGACGAGAAGAATGCCGGGTTCTTTGATGGTGAGAAGCGGGAGGATCTGGTGATGCGGTTGAAGGATGATTTTGACTCGGCGTTGCCCACGCCGGGATCGGTGGGGACAGTGGAGTTTTTGGTGATCGGGGAGATGACGGGGCGGGAGGAGTTTCGCGAGGTGGGACGCAAGACCCTGGAGGCATCCGCAGGGGTGTTTGCGAAATCGCGCTTTGTGCTCCCGGAGCGGATGAGGGGGCTGGACTTCGAAGTTTCCATGCCGAGCCGACTGGTGTTGACGGAGGGGGAGGGGCGGGAGACGTTGTTGGATGCGGCATGGTCGGGCTATCGCCGGAATTTCGTGGTATTGGGCAACAAGGGTCCGTTGGACGAGTTCACGCTTGGTCTCGGCTCGAGAGAGGGGCTTTCCACCGGCTACCTCTGCATTGGGCAGGCTTGCCGGGCACCGGAAACCGATGCGGCGAAGGTGAAGGGGTTGCTCGAGGCCCCGGATTCGAAGGTGGAGACGGAGTGACACTGGACAGGGGGAGCGTGGGGGGATTGACTGGCCCGGTGAGCAACGAGCGCGTTCAGGTCCGGGAGTATGCGATGGCGCTGGCCCACGTGGCATCGCTGCGTTCGGAGGATCCCTTTCGCAAGGTTGGCGCGGTGGCGCTGGATTTCGACAACCGGGTCATTGGCACCGCCTACAACGGTCTGGCGCCGGGGTTCGATCCGCCCGAGGGGTTCTGGGATGACCGGGAGAAGCGGCAACGCTTCATGCTGCACGCGGAGATCAATCTATGCAGCCTGTTCCGCCGGGGAGAGGCGAAGCTGGTGGCGAGCACGACGATGCCCTGCACGGCCTGCATGCAGACGCTGTGCGCCTATGGGATCAAGGAGGTGTATTACCGTGATGTTTATCACGAGTCACACGCTTCCGAGATCGCGGAGGTCTATGGGGTGCGTCTGGAGCGGGTCAGCGAGTATCCGCTGAAGGGATTCGGAGCGGTGGCCGACGAGACAGCTGCTCAGGGTTGAGGAGCTGCGGCGGCATCCGGATTGAGGTCTTCGCCGTAGAAGCTCTTGATGTAGCCGTATTCGATGAGAGTGTCCTCCCAGGGGGCGAGGTCGGCGTCATTTTGGAACACGCGGCGGGCACGGGCGATCCATGCTTCCGCCTCCTCCGGGTTCTCGGCATGGAACATCATGGCCGCATTGGCGTAGTAGTAGTAGGGATTGTCGTCGAGGAAGTCGTATTTCGTCGCGAGGGCACGCGCCTCTTCGAGTTCATTGGTTTTGAGGTAGGTGAGGAGGAGTTTGAACTCCAAGAGGCGCAGCATGGGGATGTTTCTTGGATCGACGAGCGGGGTGAGCTCTTTGATGCGGCGCTGGCAGTCCTTCCACATCTGGGTGACGAAATCCATTTCGACGAGGTTGAAGAGGACGTTTGGATTCTTGGGGGAGAGGGCGAGGGCCTCGTCGAAGCAGGCTCGGGCCCGGGGGAAGTCGCGGAATTCGACGTAGCAGGCGCCCTTGAGGCTGAGGGCGGCGGGGTTCTGCTTGAGGATCTCCTCAGCCTCGTAAACGGCATTCAGGGCTTCGAATATGCGCTTTTGATTGAAGAGGCGGCCACCCTCGGAGATGGCCTTGCCGTAGGCTTCCTTCTGTTCGCGAGGAAGGTTTTCAAAGGCCTGCATCCAGGCGGGAATGGGCTCGGCCGGGGCCGGTTCGTCCTGAGCTGGGAGGGAGGGGCTGAGGGCGAGGATGGCGAGAAGGGGGAAGAGACGCTTGGGGATGCTCATAGTGTGGGGTCAGCGGGTTGTGAATATCTTTAGGGGAAGCGGGAGGTGTCGGCAAGTCAATCTCCGCACCCATAGAGACCGTTGGACCTGATAAAACGTTCAACATTGGGGTGAATCCACTCGGAGCGCAACCGGGTGGGTGCATCCTCCCTGATCGTGGTGCCCGAGGCGGGGTGATCCCCGGGGATGAAATGTGCGCGGAATCCGGGTTTGGGGGCGGGATGGCCACCCCGGTGATGGACGATGAATTCGACCATTTCGGCGAGGTGGTAAGGGCGGCTCCAGGATTCGATAACGTTCCACTGATCCTCCCCCACGAGCCAGTAGAGTCGGGCTCCGGGGAAAATCTCCCGCATGCACTCCGCCGTCATCCACGAGTAGGAGGGTGGCGGGAGGCAGGTTTCGATCTCGCTGACTTCCGCCCAGGGGAGGTCGGTGAGGGCGAGGTCGAGCATTTCCAGGCGTTGTTCCTCGGTGGCGCGGGCGGCCTCGTCCTTGTGGGGGGATTGTCGGCAGGGAATGAAGACGACCTTGTCGAGATCGAGTTGGTCGACGGCGGCGCGGGAGATGGCGGTGTGGCCGAGATGGATCGGATCGAAAGTGCCTCCAAAGAGGGCGATCCGCGGTGGTCTCATGGAGGGAGCAGGCGAGGGCTTGTTAGAGGACGGGGCGGCGCTGCACCTCGATGTCACCGAGGAGGTGGTCCTGGCAGACGGTCAACTGATTCATCTTCATCAGTTCGAGGACGGCGAGGAAGGTGACGATGACCTCGCCCTTGGTGGAGGCGGTGGCGAAGAGGGTCCGGAAGCCGACGCGCTGGCCTGGTTTGAGTTCGTGGAGCAGGAACTCGATCTTGTCGGCCACGGTGAAGCGGTCGTCGATGATGTCGCCGAGGTCGTGGGCCTCCTCGAAGCGTTTGAGGACGCCCTGGAAGGCCCGGATCAGGTCGAAGATGGAAACCTCGGCGAGAGGCGGGGCATCGGGGGGAGGGGCGGAGTGGGTCTCGGGAGAGTGGCCGACGAAGTAGTCCTCCTGTTCGCTGGCCTTGATGGCGAGTTGGCCGGCGGCGTCCTTGAATTTCTTGTATTCGATGAGCTGACGAATGAGTTCCCAGCGGGGATCGTCCTCCTCGATGTCCTCCTCCGGGGGCCGTTCGGACTTGGGGAGGAGGGTGCGGCTTTTGATATACATCAGGTTGGCCGCCATGACGATGAACTCCGAGGCGAGGTCTATGTTGAGAATTTTGAAGGTCTCGATGTAGGCCAGGTATTGATCGGTGATTCGTTGGATGGAGATGTTCTGGATATCGATCTCGTCCTTTTTGATCAGGTAGAGAAGGAGATCGAGGGGGCCCTCGAAGATTTCCAATTTGACCTTGTAGTCAGCGGCTTCCACAGGGGATTTCATAGGGGAGGCAGCGGGGCGGAGCGAGGGAAAAGGAAGGGAGCTTGGGAAGAATAGGTATTGGCAAGAGGCGAGGCCCGGGCTAGTGGGTTGTGGACAAGCGGTTGCCATGGAGATTGATCAAGAACGTCTTAATGCCTTCCAGGTGCGGATGAGCAGCTGGGTGGCGGGGCAGGGCCTCTTTTTTCAGTTGCGCTATGCGGCTGCGGTGCAAGGGGCGCAGTCGACCATTTTTGGGGCGTTCATGCGGCTGTTGACGCGATTGTCGATCCTGATGGCCGTTTTGCTGGTGGGCTTTTGGATCTTTCTGGCGCAGCGGGTGGACTTCGGTTGGTTCCGAAAGGATCTCGGGGAGAAGATATCGATGGCCCTTGGCGCCGATTCGGCGGTGGTGGGATCGGTCGAGCGGGAGCGGGGTTACGCCAGTCTGCAGAGGGTTTCCCTGGAGGGCGGGGAGCGCAGTTTTTTCTATGACGCGGAGATCCGGCAGTTGCGGACCCGCATGGGTCTGCTCGACGGGGTGATGCGGGGTTGGAACGGGGAGTCGGTGACCATCAAGGAGCTCGAGTTGTCCCTGAAGAGCGGAGCGGATTCGGATGAAGCCGCTGCGGCCGCCTATGGATCGCTGTTCAAGAACGCCGAGAACTTCGATTTCGAGGTGATCGAGGTGGAGAAGGCGACCATTACCTGGGGTTACTCGGAGATGCACCGGGGTTCGATTCAAGGAGCCAATCTGAAGGTGAATCGGCGTCACGGGGGCGGTTGGACGCTGGTGTTCAAGGGGGGCTTCTTCACGCAGAACTGGCTGCGGAGAATGAGCATCGAGCGGATCGAGGTCGTGGCGACGGAGGAAAGCCTGGAGATCGTGGAGATGAAGCTCAGCAAGGACGGTGGGCGGCTGGATTTGGCGGGCAAACTGACGAGGGGGGGAGCCCGGCCGGAATTTGAGGGAACGGGGCGGATGACGTCGATGCCGATTTGGTCGATGGTCGGAGCGGATTTTCGTGAGTTCGTGGACGGAGAGATTTCCGGGGACATGAAGTTCGGCGGCTCGACCAACACCTTGGAGGGCTTCCGCACGGTATCCGAGGTGAGTCTGGAGGAGGGGGATCACGTGATTTTGGAGGACAGGTTTCCGCTGTTTCGGGCCATCTCCGCCGTGGATCGTCTCCGGAGCTACAAGAAAGTGCGTTTTTCGAGCGGGAAGTTCAGGATGCGGACTGGAGGGGATCGTCTGGAGTTGTCGAACCTATGGTTGCGGGCACAGGATTTGATGCGGGTGGAGGGGGCGCTTGTGGTGCGTCCACCGACCGAGGAGGAGGTGAAGGGGCAATTGGCCTTGGAGCAGCGTGCGACCGTCGCCGCCACGCCGCCGGGTGGGGACCCGACGGACAAGGAAGCCACGCAAAAGAAGGGGGACGAGCTATCGCTGCGGGATGCCGCCGATGCGCGAAAGAAGAGCAAGGAGCATTCGATGAGATCGCTGATCATGGGAAGTCAGACGGGCTCGCGAGAGGTAAGCGCCATCAGCAACGCCGCCGAGGTGCGCGAGAAGGAGGCATACTTTTTGGAGGGCGAGGTGAGGGTTGGGGTGACGGCCGACGTGTTTGATCGTTCTCCGGAGTTGGACCGGAGGTATCCGGTGGATCAGGAGACCGGGATGCGCTGGCTGGCTTTGCCGATCAGGGGACGAATCTATTCGGTGAGTCAGGACCTGGCGGACCGGTTCCTTCTGCGGAGCCGGAGGGAGCATTAGCGGCGAGAGTCAGACCAGGCCGAGGTGCCGGGTGATTACCAGGGTGGCACCGCTTTTGTTGAGCGTGTAGAAGTGCAGGCCGGCCACGTCGTTGGCGATGAGTTCGCGGCATTGTTCGGTGGCGTAGTCGATTCCGGCCGCTTCAAACGCGGCAGGGGAGTTCTCCAGGCCGAGCACCCGTTTGAGGAGCGGGGCGGGAAAGCGGGCGCCGGCGGCGAGATCGGCCATGCGCTTCATGCCGGAGGGGGTGGCGATGGGCATGATGCCGGCGATGATCGGCACGGAGATACCGGCGAGTTCGCAGCGTTCCCGAAAATCGAGGAAGTCGTGATTGTCGAAGAACAACTGGGTGCAGATGTAGTCCGCCCCGGCATCGACCTTGGCCTTGAGGTGATCCATTTCGAGCATGCGGTTGGGGGTCTCGGGGTGGCCCTCGGGGAAGCCGGCCACGCCGATGCCGAATCCGCCCTGGGGGTGGCGACTCGATTCGTTGAACTCGCGGATGAAGCGCACCAGATCGATGGCGTAGCGGAAGGCGTCCCCGGAACGGTCGTAGTCGGGTTGATCGCGGGGTGGGTCGCCCCGGAGGGCGAGCACGGTGTGGACCCCCTGGGAGGCATATTGGTCCAGAATGGCATCGATCTCTTCGTGGGAGTGCCCGACGCAGGTGAGGTGGGGGACCGGAGGGATGGAGGTTTCGGTGAGAATTTTCAGGACGAGCTGGTGGGTCCGGTCCCGGGTGGTGCCGCCGGCTCCGTAGGTGACGCTGACGAACGAGGGGGAGCAGGCTTCAAGTTCCTTGATCACCGAGAACAGCTCGGAGGCTGCCAGTTCGCTCTTGGGGGGAAAGAATTCGAACGAGACAGAAGGGGTGCAATTGCTGAGGGTCTCCGTGATATGCATTGTATCGGCTCGTTCCTGCTACCCTCGGGAGACCATTCGACCAACCAAAATCGGAGGATTCCCCGCAACTTTGGGTTCGAAGGGGCGTTGGATCGGCTACAGAACAGGGACGGGGCGGTTCGCCGATTGGGCCTCTCCGTTGCGGATCTGAACGATTGAAGTCATGAAACAGCGCATAGCCATAGTCATCATTTCGGCTGGTTTGGGGGCGTGGGCCTCGGCGGATCCCGTGGAGCCGGAGCGTCCCGGTCGCGAGGAGCGCGGCAAGCCGAAGGGGGGGGATTTTTTTGTGACGATGCTCCGGGGGCTGGACAAGGACAAGGATGGGGCGATCAGCCTTGCGGAGTTTTCCGCGGGGGAGAGGGTGGGGCGTTTGTCGGAAGAGCATCAGAAGCGGCTCTTTGAGCGTCTGGACAAGGATCACGACGGGCACATTCGCCGGGACGAGATTCCTCGTGGCAAGGGTGGTTGGGAGGGGCGGGGTCGGCCTTTTGATCCGAACGCCGACGGGAAGGTGAGTTTTGAAGAGTTCATCAAGAATCCCCGCGTGGCAGCCCTGCCGGAGCCGCAGCAGCGGGAAATTTTCAACAAGATGGACCGCAACGGGGACGGATTTCTCAGTCCGGAGGATCGGATGGGTCCGCGTCCTGGAGAGGAGCCCGGTCGTCCCCGTGAACACGGCTTCCCACCACTGGGCGACCTCGACACGGACAAGAACGGCTCGGTG
>JAQCFL010000261.1 GCA_027619375.1 Verrucomicrobiota bacterium
GGAAGGGGGTGCTATGGGGAGGGGGTGCTATGCCAAGCTGGCGATGATCCGGGCTTTGATCTGGGGCCAGGTTTGTCCCTGGAGGAAGAGGGGGGCGGGTTCTTGTTCGGTGTGGTCGAACCAGGCGAGACTTTTCATGAGCATGAAGCGCTCGGAGTTGGGGTAGTTGGGGACGGGCAGGCTGGGAAGCCTGCCAGAACTTTCGCAAGCTGGAAGCATGCGCCACGGTGAGGGAGGTGGAGGAGAAGAACGCTATGGGGAATCCGCGCGACGAAGTTCGTCGAGATCGGCGAGGTCTTGGGGGCGGCCGGCGGCTTGTTTGGCGGTGATGAGGTCGGCTTTGCCAAGATACCAGATCGGAAATCCTTCGCTGTCATCCATCGTCCGGTTCGACCAGGCCCTGGCAACCGCGTAGCCACCCACGACGAGGTACCTAACGCTCTCCTCGTTGACCGTTTGTAATAACTCTTTGAAGTCGGAGTTCATCGGGACTTTTTCCTTGTTGGTGAATCCAGTAGTCTTCGACGAGTTCCCAAGCGGCCTTTCGGCGTTCCGTACCGCTGACCTTTTGCCATTCGTTCACCTGGAATGTTCGTAGATCTTCGTGACTGGAAAATTTTCTGATCTGCCAGTGAGATCGGTCTTTTTTGGCTGCTGGAGGGGCGTCTGCCATGGCGTCGTCAGGATTGTGCCTGAATATGAAGGGGCTTCGCAATGCCGTTCCTCATAGAGGGCCGCGAGGATAGCGAGGTTGAAGCCGACAATCGTGCCCATGTGCTTGGCGTTTTGCGTTGCGGTGGTCATAGCGTCGGGTGGGATCGACTTTCTAGGTGCGTTTTGCGGAGGGGTTTACTCATGACCGAGACGGTCATGCCACGGGCTCAAGGCGGTGCGGAGGGTGGAGGCGGGGAAGTGGCGTCGTCTGATGAGGTGGTGGAGTGTTATTCCATCTCCAGTCGATAGCGGGGGAGGGAGGGATCGACGTCGCGGGACCAGGCGTCGATGCCGCCGGTCAGGGCGAAGGCGTTTTTGAGGCCATGGCCGCGGAACCAGGCGCAGTGATCGAGGGCGTCGCGGCCGCTGTGGTCGTAGAGGACAATGGCTTGTTCGGGAGGGGTGGCGAAGAGGGACTGTTGCAGTTCCTGGGTCATGAGTTGGGAGCCGGCGATGGTGACCGCCTCGTGTTCCTCGCGGGTGCGGGTGTCGACGAGGAGGATCGCTTCGCCCGCGTTGAGTTTCGCGAACACCGACACCGGATCCAGAAGCATGGTCTGGTCGTGCTGATGGCTTTCGAGGAGGGTGCGGATGGCCTCTTCGATTTCGAGGCCATGGTTGGTGCAGACCTCGGCGAGGGTTTCCTCGTCCCGGTAGGCGCAGGACTGGCAGCCGCCGACGTGAAAGGCGGAAAAGAGGGCGCGGCGGGCCCCGGGGAGGCGCTGGAGGAGGTTGTCCATGCGGTCGGTGGGGGAGATTGAAGGCGTGTGATCCACGGCGTGACCATCGCTGATCCGGGGGCGATTTCCAGTCTTTGCGGTGGAAAGGGAGTGGGTATAGTGGCGCGGTGAGCGACGAATCCGACGGAGATCCCAAGATTTACCTCCTGCCGAACCTGATGACGGCTGGAAACCTGGCTTGTGGTTTCTTTGCGGTGTTGACGATTTTCAAGGGCATGCAGGCCCCGGATTTCGGGGAGGCCAAGGTCTTCTACGAGCAGGCCCTGCTCCTGATTTTCGGCTCCTGTCTCTTCGATCTGTTGGACGGGCGTTTGGCGCGGTTGGGAGGGAAGGAATCCCCCTTCGGGCAAGAGTTCGATTCGTTGGCGGACCTGGTGTCTTTTGGGATGGCGCCTGCCCTCTTGGTGTCCAAGGCAGTGCTGTTCAATCTCGATCTGCCGGACAGGCTTGCTCATGCCGAGCCGGGGGTGGGGTGGGCGATTGCGTTTATCTACCTGCTTTGTGGGGCGATGCGATTGGCGCGCTTCAACTGTCTGGCGATGTCCGGGAAGGGATCGATGTCGGAATTCCGGGGGATTCCCATCCCCATGGCGGCGGGCTTCATCGCTTCGCTGACCTTCCTGATCATTCACCTGCACAACACCGATCGGAATCTGGGAATGTGGAACTACGTGTTGGCGGGGGCGATGCTGGGCTTGTCGGCGCTGATGATCAGCAACGTTCGCTATCCGAGTTTCAAGAAGGTGGACTGGCGGACCCGGGCGAGTCTGCCCGTGCTGTTGGTGGGGACGCTCGTGGTGGCGGCCCTCATCAACTACTACTGGATCCTCCCGGCCGTCCTGTTTTCGGTTTATTTGATTTATGGACTGGTGCGGCCGTGGATTTCGACGCGGTGGCGGAGGGGGGTTGAGGAAGCGTTGGCGGACGAGGATGAGGCGGAAAGTAGTTAATATTTCAAAAATATTTGACTATCTTAACGATTTTTGTAAATTGCGGGCGTTCTGCCCATGTTTTCCTCCTTACGAATCCCGATTTTGTGGATGAGCGCCCTATTTGCGCTCGCGGCGGGGACGCTGGTGAGTGAGGGGGCTAGCTACACGGTGAAGTCGGGGGACACGCTCTATTCCATTGCGACGAAGAACAAGCTGAGCGTTTCGGGTCTGATGAAGGCCAACGGCATTACCGATCCCCGGAAATTGCGGGTCGGTCAGCGTTTGACCTTGAGCAGCAGTGGTTCCAGCACCCGGAGTAGTTCCAGCAGTTCCGCCTCGCGGGTGTCATCGGTGGGGAAAGGCAAGTGGGTAGTGATCGATCCGGGGCACGGTGGTCGGGACCAGGGAGCGACCCGGAGTGGGGTGAGGGAGTCGTATCTCAACCTGCGGATCGCGACCAAGCTGGGGGAGCAGCTCCGGCAGCGGGGGTATTCAGTGGCGATGACGCGGCGCAGCGATGTGTTCGTCTCGCTCAGTCGTCGGGCGGCTATCGGCAATCAGTATCGGAATGCGGTTTTTGTGAGTATTCATTTCAATGTGACCCGGGAGACGTGGGTGCGCGGGGTGGAGACCTACTACGCGGGATCGCAGGGTCGGAGTTTGGCGGTAGCCATCCAGCGCGAGATGGTGAATCGGCTGAAGGTGGTCAACCGCGGCGTTCGATCAGCGCGGTTCACGGTGCTCATGGAGACCAAGTGTCCGGCCGTGTTGGTGGAGTGCGGGTTCATCTCGAACTCGAGTGAGCGCAATCGTTGTGCGTCCTCGTCCTATCAATCGATGGTGGCCATTGCGATTGCGGAAGGGATCACGCGTTACGGCCGGAACTGAGGGACGGGGCGATGGCGGGGGCGGCCTGCAGGAAGTCGGGGAAGCGGGGGGACCAGCCGGATTGGAGCAATTTTGCGTTGCTGACCCGCTTGTTGGTCCAGGCCCGTTTGCGGTTTAGGTCGCGGGGCACGGTGGGGGGGAGGGGTTTGTGGAAGAGTTGGGCAAGACCCCGAAAGCAATCGATCTGATGGAGCGGAGTGGAGTCGGCGATGTTGAAGAGTTGCCCTGCCGGAAAGGTGTTTTGGCCGAGGAGGTGGAGGATGGCGGAAGCGGCGTCGTCGCGGTGGATCTGGTTGAGGATGCGTTGGCCGTCCTCCTCGATCCCCGCGTTGTCGTTGAGGAAGCGCTGCAGGATGACGCTGCGTCCGGGGCCGTAGATGCCGGCGAGGCGGACCACGCAGCCTGCGGCAGAGAGGGTGGTGTCTTCGGCCTGGAGGAGCAGGCGGCTCGTTTCGCGGTCGGGATGAGCGGGGGATTCCTCGGTGACGGTGGAACCATCGGTTTGTCCATAGACCGACGTGCTGGAGACGAAGAGGAGCGGGGATTGGGGAAAGGTGCGGAGGAGATTGGCGCAGCCATCGACGAAGACGGCCTGATAGGCTTCCGGGCCGCCGCGGCCGGAGGAAGCGGAGTGGACGATGGCGTCTGGCTGTTGGGCCGGAGAGAGGGACTGCGCCACCGCGGTGAGGTCGGGGAGGGAGGTCAGGTCGCAGGCGATGGTGTCGCCTTCGCCCGACTTGCTGAGACCGATCACGGACCAGCCGGCGGCATGGGCTTGATCGCGGAGTTCGGAGCCGAGGTAGCCGACCCCGGCGATGAGAAGGGTGCGGTTCATGGGGCGCGGTGTTGGCGGTAGTAGCGTTCAAGGCCGAGGGCGACGGCGTGGGCGTATTCCTGGTAGATCGACAGCCGTTGGACGCCGTTGACCTCCTGCTGGCCGTCGTAGTCGCCGGCTTGGACGCGGGCGAAGACCTCCTCGCTGTTCATGACGTAGGGTTCGAGGAAGAGGACGGGGCATTCGTAGAGTCGGTTGGCGAGCAGGTTGCGGGCCCAGAGGTAGGGATTGTGGTCGATGTTGATGGCGCGCAGGGAGAGCGGTTCGTACTCGTAGGGAGGAAGGGCGGTGACCTCCTGGAATGCGCTGATCAGCCCGGTGGCGATGGCCTTCTCCTCGGGATGGATTCGTTGTGCGATCTTCAAGAGCATTTCGAATCGTTCGTCATCGTGGGTGACCTCGCCCGCAGTGTAGGCGCCATTGAGGAGGAGATGGAAGTGATTGCGGGGGGAGAGTTGAGGGTCGAGGGGGTTGCCCCAGCCTTCCGCGTTGAAGTGGAGGCAGAGGACGAGGTCGGGACGGGTCTTTTGATTGACGATTTCGGCGCGGGCCCGGATTTCGGCGGTTCGGTAGAAGAGGCGTTCGGCGAGAGAGCGGACCTCGTGTGGGGTGGATTTCCCGAGGTTTTCCCGGGCGTAGGTTTCGAACTCTTCGACGGTTTTGGTCGTCACCGGGGCGTTGGCGTTGCGAAGCAGGTCCACCGTTGCACCGAGGGATTCCAGGCGTGTTTTCAGGTGGCGGGCGGTGAGGAGGGTCATTTCTCCTTCCATGACCGGTTTGGTATCCTCGCCGATCTGGAACCAGCGTTCCTCTATGCGGGCGTATTGGCCGCCGATATGTCCGGGATCGAGGGCGATGCGGAGCCCCTGCAGGGGTTTGTCCGCTGGAGCGGGTCCGAGGGATGAGGCGGATCTCCAATAGCGGGGTGGGGTGGACCCGGAAGTGCTGCGGGCGAAGGTCAGGTGGTAGGGGGGCGCTTCGGGGTCGCCGAAGCGGGTGGTGATCTCCGCTTCGGTATTGGTGACGGCGATGACCTTCTCCCAAGCGGGGCCGATGGTGTAGATGTTCTCCAGTAGTTCGAGAAACTCCGCTTTGGTGATGGTGCCCTGGTAGGGATCGAGGCGGGACCAGT
>JAQCFL010000017.1 GCA_027619375.1 Verrucomicrobiota bacterium
CGCTGCCTACGCTTGAAGACGCCATTTCTGGTCGCCGACCAAGGCTCGCTTCCGGTGGGTGGTCAACCCCTGCATCCAAGCCAACCCGTCAGCTTGTCAAAGCTCGATCCATTCCGAACACTATTGGTTTCCACCTGTCCCGGCGTAGCTCACCTCAAGCGACGCCGGAACCGCCAAGCCGACTCCCCCAACTCCGATGCTCCCCTTCCCATCGCCCACCTCACCACACGGACCAACGACGCCCACGTCGTCCGCCCAACCCCTCCTCCCACCTCTCCCCTGCCCCAACGGGGCATCTCATCCCAGCCCGGGACCCCGTCCCGGGGAAAACCCCGCCCAATCCCCGCGTCCTGACGGGACGCCTCATGCGGGACAAGTCCTCCGCCCAGCCATCCCACCGCGCTCTCCACCCCCGCCCGGCAACTGTCCCCCCGAGTTCCCTCCCCCAGCCCCGAAGGAGGCGCAGGCCATTAGCCCTGCGGGTTCACCCCGGGGAATCGCCCCACCAACAGACTCAAGCGCCGAAGGTGCGCAGGCAACCCCCGCCCCCCTTCCCGCTCCCATCCTGATCGCAAGCCTCCCCAACGTAGTCGCGCTGGCTTCCACCTCGCAATTGGCCCCCGAAACTCCGTTCCGGCGAATCACTCCTCCGTCTCCGCAGACTGATCCACTTTCACCTCCTCCTCAATCCCCTCCGCCTTCGCATACAGCGCCTCCGGCGCCGTCCGGTAATACCGCAACAGCGCCGCACACAACCACCCTTCCTTCTCCGTTCCTTCCACCGTGTAGTAGTGGCCGCCCCCCGACTTCCGCCCCCGGATCACCTTGATTTCATACTCCGGCATCGGCTCCGCCGAAAACAACAGCCGGAATCCCTCCTTCGCATTCGGAATGTCAACCGTCAAATCATCGATGATCTCCGGCACCCCCTACAATCGCACCCCCAACTGCTCCGGCAAGGCCGTCCGCGGCCGCCAGGTCAGCAACTCCGGATCGCCATCCGTGATCAGCACAGTGTGCTCGAAGTGCGAGGACTGCTTCCGGTCCCGACTCACCACCGTCCAACCATCATCCAGCCAATCCACCTTCCCCGTCCCCGCATTCACCATCGGCTCGATCGCCAAGACCATCCCCGCCTTCAAAATCGGCGTCCGCTCCATCGGCCGGTAGTTCGGCACCTGCGGCTCCTCATGCAACTGCCGCCCCACTCCATGCCCCACCAGATCCCGCACCACCGAAAATCCATACTTCGTCACGAACCCTTCCACGCTTCCGCAAAGATCCGCCAACCGCACCCCCTCCCGCGCCAGCGCGATCGCCTCATACAGCGACTGCTCCGTGGCCACCAACAAGCGCTTCGCCTCCTCCGTGATCGGCCCCACCGGCACGGTGATCGCATTATCCCCGATCCACCCCCCCTTGGTCACCCCCACGTCGATCTTCACCAGGTCGCCGGGCTGAATCCGCCGCGCCCCGCCGATCCCGTGCACCACCTCTTCGTTGATCGAAATACAGATGTTCCCCGGAAAGCCCCGGTAGCCGAGAAAGGTCGCCGTCCCTCCCGCCTCCTTGATCAACTCCCCGGCGTACGCATCCACCTCCCCCGTCGTGCGCCCGGGCTCAATGTACTTGGCAGTCGCCTGCAGCACCGCACTGGCCGCCTCTCCGGCCACCCTCATCCTGGCGATCTCCGCCACCGACTTGATCGGAATTCTGGACTTCTTACCCATGCTTGCTCAACGCGCTCCGCACCCGTGTAAACACTTCTTCCGGAGATCCAATCCCAGAAACGCGCAACAGGCGATCCGTCGCCTCATAATGCCACACCACGGGCAGACTCAGTTCCTCGTAAACATCCATCCGCTTCTGAAACGCTTCCGGCTCATCATCCCGCCGCTGATTCAATCCCCCGCCACAGTCCGGACAATGCCCCCGCTCCCTCACCTCCTCCAGTGTCCCCACCCAGGAACAACGACTGCACTCACAACGCTGCGCAACCCGTTCCGCGAGGACTTCCCGCTCCACATCGATCAGCAGGGCCCGCATCCCCCCGATCCGCTCCTCCGAGAAAGCATCCAGAGCCACGGCCTGCGGCACGGTGCGCGGAAACCCGTCGAGAACCCAGCCCCCTCGCCGCTCCGCCAGCCATCCGGACACCAAATTCAGTGCCAACCGATCCGGCACATACTCCGTCCGCGACAAATAGGTATCCGCTTCCCGACCCAATTCCGAGTCCGCCTCCACTTCCCGACGCAACTGCTTGCCAGTACTGAAGTAGCTCAAGCCGTAGGCCTCCGAGAGCAGCCGGCCCTGCGTTCCTTTCCCACAGGCCGGCGGACCGAGAAGAACGAGCCGTGTCTCTTCCACCTGGTCGTGTGCCGGGTTCCCCGCCTCAGCCCTTGTTGAGCCAAGCCACCACGCCGACCAGAATCAGCACCGCGGCAAAAGTCCAGAGATACACCAGCACCGTGCTCGAGGCGGTTTTCGCGCCTCCAGGCGCGCCGCGATCATAGCGACCCTTGATCTTGCCCTTCCGCAGGAAACCGTCGTAGTGGCGCTGCAAAAGGTGCGTTTCGGTCTGGCGGAGCATGTCGAGCAACACCCCCACCAAAATCAGGAGACTCGTCCCACCAAAGAAGTTGGTCACCGTGTAGTTCATGCCGGACCACAACCCCAGCAGGGAGGGAATGGCATAAACTGCCGTCAGGAACAAGGCTCCCGCAAAGGTCAGGCGGGTCATCGTGTAGTCCAGGAAATCCGCGGTCGGCTTGCCCGGACGAACTCCCGGCACGTAGCCACCACTTTTCTTCAGGTTCTCCGCAATCTCGCTGGGCTGGAACATCGTCGCCACCCAGAAGTAACTGAAGAAGAAGATCATCGCTCCCGAGATGACGTAATACCACGGATTGCCCGGCAACAGGAACTCAAGAAGCTTGTTCGCAAACGCGGACGTCGGCCAGATCATCGCAATCAACATCCCCGGCAATCCAAGAATGGCACTGGCGAAAATGATCGGCATCACCCCCGCGTAGTTCACCTTGAGCGGCAGATACTGCGTCTGGCCGGTCATCTGCTTCCGGCCCACCACCCGCTTGGCATACTGCACCGCAATGCGCCGCTGCGCCTGCGTGATGGCCACCACGATGGCGATCACGATCAGCAACAGGGCCACCAGACCCACCAGGATCATCGGCTTGAAGGGCGTCTCGGCCCCGCCCACCACAAACGTCTTCCACGCCTGCACCAGCGCTCCGGGCAGGGACGCGATGATGTTCACCGAAATGATCAACGACACCCCGTTGCCAATGCCGCGCTCCGTGATCTGATCACCAATCCACATCAGCAACATCGTGCCGGCCAGGATGGTCAGAACGGTCATCGCCACAAATCCCCATCCGGGTGAGGGAACCAGCACTCCGACATCCTCGATCCCGCTCATCAGAGGATTGCCTCCCGGACTCTGCAGCGACTTGGCCAGCATGAAGCCCTGCACCGTCGCGATGACGATGGTGACAAAACGGGTGTATTGATTGATTTTCTGACGACCACCCTCCTCACGGGAGAGCTTCGACAGCTTCGGCACCACCGCCGACATCAGCTGCATCATGATCGATGCGGAAATGTAGGGCATGATCCCCAGGGCGAAGATCCCGCACTGCTGCAGGGCTCCTCCCGAAAAGACGTTCAACAAACCAAGAACGGCCTGTCCAGGATTGCTGCCCTGGTCCTTCAACTGCTCGGCCAGCCAGAGGTCGATCACGCTGGCATCGACACCGGGAATGGTCACCGCCACGCCAAGGCGGACGATGATCACCATTGCCAGGGTGAACAGAATGCGGTCCCGGAGTTCGGGCACCTTCCAAATGTTCGCAAACGCAGAAATCATGGGTAATTCAAATAAGCCGGGATGGCGTCAGGGGTGGAAAAGCATCTGAACGCCGGGCGCCCAGAAAGAAATCGCTCCATCAGGCCGACTGCTCCACCGAGCCGCCTGCCTTTTCAATCTTCGCTTTCGCGGATGCGCTCACGGCATCCACCGCAACCGTCAGCTTCCGCTCCAGATCGCCGTTGCCGAGCACCTTCACCAGGTCGCATCGACCGCTCACGAGGCCGATGGCCCGCAGCGCCGCTTCGTTGACGGTGGCTCCGTCCTCAAAGCGCTCATTCAACTGGGACACATTGACAATGGCCACGGTCGGACGAAAGGCGACGTTGCTGAATCCCTTCTTGGGAAGACGGCGGTGGAGGGGCATCTGGCCCCCTTCAAAGCCGGGGCGCACTCCGCCGCCGGACCGGGCCTTCTGCCCCTTGTGTCCTTTGCCGGAGGTCTTCCCCTGGCCAGAGCTTTCCCCACAGCCGAGCCGCTTGCGGCGGTGCTTCGCTCCGGGATTTGGTTTCAGGTCGTGCAGATTCATTCGATTTGGAAGTTTGAGATTCTAGCGGGGTTCGGGCCAGGTTAAATGGATTTTTCCTTCTTCTTGCCACGGATGGTCATCACCTGGTCGCGGGTCCGCAGTTCGGAGAGCGCCTTGAGGGTGGCCTTGATCACGTTGGCGTGGTTGTTCGAGCCGAGCGACTTGCCCAACACGTCCTTGATGCCGACCGCTTCGCAGACGGCACGCACTCCACCACCGGCAATGATCCCCGTTCCCGGAGAGGCCGGCTTGAGGAGAACCTTGCCACCACCATACTCGGCGTAAATCTCGTGCGGGATGGTGTTCTCGGCGAGCTGCATCGTCTGCAGGCTCCGCTTCGCAATGTCGCTGGCCTTCCGGATGCACTCCGCCACTTCATTGGCCTTGCCAAATCCGTAGCCGACGCGGCCGGCGTGATCACCGCTCACGATGAGCGCGGAAAAGCTGAACCGGCGTCCACCTTTCACCACTTTGGCGCATCGGTTGATGAATACCACCTTCTCGGAAAGCTCCGGTTCCCTGCTGTCGGAAAACTCGGCATCGCGGCTGTCCCGGTTGTCCCGGTTGCCAAAGGAGGGCCTCCCCCCCGGTGTCGAGGGTCCCCGTGACGGCGTGGAGGGTGCGGGTGTCGGCGTTGCTGCCGCAGGGGCCGGTGTCGCAGGAGCCGGCGTCGCAGCCGCTGGTGCTGGCGTCGAATCTGCCGGTGTCGGCGTCGGGGTTGGTGTCGTGTCTTCGGTCGTGACCATGGTCAATAGATTGTTAGAATTGGAGTCCTGCTTCCCGCGCGGCATCGGCGAGTGCTTTCACTTTGCCGTGGAAGAGGTGACCTCCGCGGTCGAACACGACCGCCTCGATCTTGGCCTCCTTGGCCCGTTTGGCGATCAAGCTTCCGACCTTCCCGGCCGTGGCAACGTTCGCGCCGCCATTCTCGAACTCCTTGTCGAGACTGGATGCCGCACAAAGCGTCGTTCCAGAAACGTCGTCGATGACCTGGGCGTATATGTTCTTGTTGGAATAGTGCACCGCGAGACGGGGACGTGCGGGGACGCCTGCGACTTTGCGGCGGATGCGCCGGTGGATCTTCCGGCGAACTTCCTTTCGATTGAGTGTGCTCATGTTCGGGGATCGGTTCTGGGTTACTTCTGCACGCTCTTGCCGGCTTTGCGGCGCACGTATTCTCCCACATAACGGACACCTTTGCCCTTGTAGGGTTCCGGCGGATAGTAGGAGCGGACTTCCGCTGCAAACTGGCCAACCGCCTGTTTTTCGATGCCTTCCACCTTGATCTTCGTGTTGTCGATGACGGTCACCGTCAAGCCGGCCGGGATCGGGTGAAGGATGGGGTGTGACTTGCCGAGACTCAGGTCAAGGGTGTCGCCCCTCACTGCGGCCCGGAAACCAACGCCGAGAATCTCCAGATCCTTCACAAAGCCTTCCGTGACCCCCTGCACCATATTGGAGATGAGGCTGCGGCTGGTTCCGTGGAGGGCCTTGGACTTCCGGTGATCGTTGATTCGGGTGACGCTGACGCCTCCCTCCTCCTGCTCGAGGCCCACTTCGGCGGGCATCTGCCATTGGAGTTTCCCTTTCGGGCCTTCCACCGTAACAGTACGGTCGGAGGCCACTTCGACCTTCACCTTCTCGGGAAGGGAAATTGATTTTTGTCCTACGCGTGACATGGTTTCGTGTTCCTTTCGGGTTTACCAAATGTTGGCAAGCAGCTCGCCGCCCAACTTCTGACGTTTCGCCTGGTGTCCGGTCATCAGACCCTTGGAGGTCGAGATGATGGAAATGCCAAGCCCGTTGAGGACACGCGGAATCTCTTCCGCACCAACGTAACGGCGGCGTCCCGGCTTTGACATACGCTTGAGGTCTGTCAGTGCGGATCTGCCGTCCATGTATTTTGCCTTCACCTTCAGTTCGGGGAACTTGCCGGTGGTGTCGACTTCGTAGCCCCAAATGTAGCCCTCTTCCTTGAGGATACGGGCGATTTCCGCCTTCGTCTTCGAGAACGGAGCTTTGAACTCGTCGTTCCCGGCACGGGAGGCGTTTTTGAATCGGGTCAGAAAATCTGAAATTGGATCGCTGAGTACTGCCATGATCGTGGTTCTTTCGCTTGGAGCTTACTTAGGCCGCTTCGGTGGTTGCCTGGGGCTTGCGGAACGGATATCCGAGCAACTCCAGTAGTTTGCGGGCACCCTCGTCATCCGGGGAACTCGTCACAAAGATAAGGTCAAAGCC
This sequence comes from Verrucomicrobiota bacterium, assembly GCA_027619375.1. GTDB lineage: Bacteria > Verrucomicrobiota > Verrucomicrobiia > Verrucomicrobiales > Akkermansiaceae > JAPKDA01. The sequence continues at coordinate 6,657 of JAQCFL010000017.1, forward strand.
GATCTGCCGCTTGATCTGGTCCAACTCGATCTCCGGAAAGATCGACTGGTCCGCGACGCCCACCGCGTAGTTGCCACGACCGTCGAAGCTCTTCGGGGAAAAGCCGCGGAAGTCACGCACGTTCGGTGCGGTGACATGCATGAAGCGGTCGAGGAACTCCCACATGCGGTTGGCCCGCAGGGTCACCCGTGCGCCGACGGTCTCCCCCTCGCGCACCTTGAAGTTGGCGACACTCTTCCGGGCAAACACCACGCTGGGCTTCTGTCCGGTGATCTTCGCAATCTCCGCCACGGCATCCTCCACCGCGGCTTTCCGGTCATTCATGTAATGACCGACGTGACTCGTCACCACGATCTTCTCAAGCTTGGGGACCTCATTGATGTTCTTGAGGCCCAGTTGCTCGAGGAGCGCGGGGACGACTTTCTCTTGGTAGTATGTTTGCAGTGTTGGTTTCATGGTCTGCGGATCAGCACGGGTTCTGGCTTAAGCGCATTCTTGCGTGTCAATCAGGTCAGCTGACCTTCTTGACGTTGGAAATATGGACCGGTCCATCCTTGTCGATGAGACCGCCGTCGGGATTCTGTTCGGAGCGGCGCACCGCCTTCTTCATGACGCGAACGCCTTCCACGATGACCTGCTCCTTGGCGGCGTTCACCTCGAGCACGGTGCCGGTCTTCCCCTTGTGGTTGCCGGAGATCACGATGACTTCGTCTCCTTTTTGGACGTGGGTCTTGTTGCGGGACATTGGATTGAGTGGTTGGTGGTTGTTCGGATCGTCCTTTAGAGCACCTCGGGAGCGAGGGAGACAATCTTCATGAAGTTCTTTTCGCGGAGCTCACGGGCCACCGGCCCGAAGATTCGGGTGCCGCGGGGGTTTCCGTCCTTGTCGATGATGACCACGGCGTTGCCGTCGAAACGGAGCACCGAGCCATCCGCACGGCGGATCGGGTAGGCGGTCCGCACGACCACGGCCTTCACGACCGTGCCCTTCTTGATGGAGGCCGTTGGAATGGACTCACGGATGTGGGCGGTGATGATGTCGCCGACCCGCGCACTGCGGGTCCGCTTGCCGATCACTCCGATCATTTTTGCGACCCGGGCACCGGTATTGTCGGCGACCTCGATCTGGGATTCCATCTGGATCATGGCGTATAAAAGTGTGTTGTTTGTTGAATGTTGGACCGCCCCTTAGTGGGTGAGGACCTCGGACAGTTTCCAGCGCTTCAGCTTGGAGAGCGGGCGCATCTCCTCGATCCGCACCTTGTCCCCCACTGCGGCTTCGCTCTTCTCGTCGTGGGCGTAGAATTTCTTCGATTTCTTGACGATCTTCTTGAACTTGGGGTGCGGAACACGCGCGATGTATTCCACCACGATGGTTTTGTCCATCTTTGTGGAAATCACGATTCCGACCCGCTGTTTGCGGAGACCGGTCTTTTCGGTTGAAGCTTCACTCATTGGTCAAATCTGGTTGGTCGTTGTTCAGGAGGCGGCTTGCCGCTTGCGGTCACGGAGCACGGTCATCACCTGGGCCACTTCCCGGCGCACAAGGCGGATTCGGGCGGTGTTCTCCAGCTGGCCGGTCGCCTGTTGCAGGCGGAGGTTGAGGCCCTCTTGCTTGAGATCGCGCAGGCGACCCTGCAGCTCTTCAGAGCTCAGTTCGCGGATTTCGGTGATTTTGGTCAGGGACATGATCGTTTTGCGGTTGGGCGGTTAGGAATGACTGTGACGGCTCACGAAACGGGTCCGGATGCCGAGCTTGTTGGAGGCGAGACGCAGCGCTTCTCGGGCCTGCGACTCGGGAGCACCAGCAATTTCGAAAAGCATCGCCCCGGGACGGATCACCGCCACCCAGGCTTCCACCGGGCCCTTACCCTTACCCATCCGGGTTTCAGGGGGTCGACCAGTAACAGGCTTGTGCGGGAAGACCCGGATCCAGACCTTTCCTTTCCGCTTCAGAAAGCGGTTGATGGAAATACGGCAGGCTTCGATCTGGCGGTTGGTCATCCAGCCGCGGCCAAGCGCCTGCAGGCCGTAATCGCCGAAGCTGACTTCCGTTCCGCGCTGGGCGTTTCCTCCGCGGTTGCCCCGCATGGTCTTGCGGAACTTTGTTCTTTTGGGCATCAAGGGCATGGTTCTGTCCTTCTAGTAAATGGTTGATTGATAGAGAGCTTAGTTGGGGCGGCGGTCCTGACGCGGTGGTCCGTTGCGACGCTCGCGACGTTCCGGACGGGGGCTTGGTCCACCCTTCCCGTCGTCTTCCTTCTTGTTGATCCAGCACTTCACCCCGATGATTCCGTAAACGGTCCGGGCTTCGGCAAATCCGTAGTCGATCGGCACACGCAGCGTCTGCAGGGGCACCTTGCCCTTGCGATACCACTCGGCCCGCGCGATGTCGGCACCACCAAGGCGACCGGCACAGCGGATCCGGATGCCTTCCGCACCGAAGTCCATGGTCGTTTGCACGGCCCGCTTCATGGCACGGCGAAAGCTGATCCGGCGCTCCAGCTGCACCGCGACGTTCTCCGCGACAAGCTGGGCATCAAGCTCCGGCTTGCGGACCTCCACGATGTCGATCTTGACTTGGTTTCCACTGCAAATCTTCGAAATGTCATTCGTCATGCGCTCGATTTCCGCACCCTTCCGTCCGATCACCAGACCGGGGCGGGAGGTGTGCAGGGTCACACGGACACTGTTCCAGGCGCGTTCGATGACGACCTTGGCAAGCGCGGCAAAATGGAGACGCTCCGCAATATACCTCCGCACGCGGAGATCTTCATGCAGCTTGTTGGTGTAGTCGACGCCTTCGGCGAACCACTTGGAGCGCCAGTCGCGGTTGACTACGAGTCGAAATCCGACGGGGTTTACTTTCTGTCCCATGATTCAGTTATTGTGAGTGGTCGTGTCAGGCTTTGTCTTCTTCCTCTGCGGCAGCCTCGGCCACCGGGGTTTCTTCGATTTCTTCGGGCTCGGGAGCCTTCTCTTCCTTGGCGGGAGCGGTCTTCTTCGGTGCGGCCTTCCTGCCATCCACCTTCGTGGTGGACTTCTTCCGCTGCGGCTTCTCCTCGATGGTGATCTCGTCGCTCAGGATGATGGCGATGTGGCTGGTCCGCTTGAGGATGGCACTGGCCGATCCCCGGGCGCGGGGCTTGAAACGCCGGAAACTCGGGCCGGAAGACACATTGGCCTCCTTCACCACGAGGTTGTCCGCCGACAGGTCATGGTTGTTCTCCGCATTGGCGATGGCGCTCTTCAGCGTCTTGCCAATGAGGAATGCCGCCTTGCGGGGGGTGAACGTCAATGCATCCAGTGCTTCCGAAACCGGAAGACCTTGAATTTCCCGTGCCACGTCACGCGCCTTCTTCGGCGAGACTCGTGCTGTTTTGTAAATGGAGCGAACTTCCATGACTTCGATTGAGTATTAGTCGACTTTCAGTGCGGCCACGTCATGCAGCCTCACCGGGTTGTTTTGATCTGTGATTGTTTGAACGAGCAAGCCGGAGACATCCTTGTCGGTCAGGGCCACAACGGCCTCCCCGATGACGGTCTCTCCACGCTTGATCTGAAATACCATGCCGATCCTGGAACCGGCCTTCTCGCCGATGTTGAGGACGACCAGGCCGCTGGACCCGTCGATGCTCACCACCTTGGCGTGCTGCATGTTGCCGAACTCCACCTTGCGCCGCGGCTGGTTGCGGAGGCCCACCAGCGCCTCCAGTTCGCGCAGGCTGGCTTCCACCAGGGCCCGCTGCTCGGGATCCGAGGCCACCGCGGTCTTCATGTAGCCCTGCACCGTCCCGGAAAGGCGTAGGGCGGACTCTTCCATCTCGCGCACCCGGCGGTTCATCACCTCCAGGTCGGTCACCGCCTGCACCAGCCTATCGTTTCCGCCGTCGATGAGGTTCTTGCCCAGTGCTTCCAGACGGAGGCGGATCGTGGCCAGCGACTCGGCGCTTTCCTTCTCCGCCTTGTTGGAGGCCACCAGGCTTTCCTTCAGGTCCGCGTTCTCCTTCCGGAGCTGCTCGACCTCGGCATCGTGAGGGTGCGCCACGCCCACCCCGGCCATTCCCAGCAGGGCGGCGGCGGTGGTCAAAACCAGAATGGTGTTGGTGCGTGGCATCTCTCGGTGTCGTTAGCGGTCGGTCTTACTTCTTGCCCACACCTCCGTGGGCCTTGAAAATACGGGTCGGGGAAAATTCCCCGAGTTTGTGGCCGACCATGTTTTCGGAAACATAGACGGTTGAAAACCCCTTCCCGTTGTGCACGAGGAAGGTGTGTCCAACAAAGTCGGGCGTGATCATGGAGCGGCGGCTCCACGTCTTGATCGGCTTGCGGTCCTTGGAGTCCACCGCAGTATCGATTTTAGCCAGAAGTTTCTGGTCAACGAAGGGTCCTTTTTTCAGGGAACGTGGCATGATAGGTTGGAAAGTTGGGGTTTAGCGCTTTTTCTTGCGGCCCTGGATGATGAGTTTGCTGCTGGCCTTCGTCTTCTTGCGGGTCTTCTGGCCCTTCACGTGTCCCCAAGGGGAACTGAGGTGCTGACGACCACCGCCGGACTTGGATTTGCCCTCACCACCACCGTTGGGGTGATCGACGGGGTTCATGCACATTCCGCGGACGGTCGGGCGGGTGCCCTGCCAGCGGGTGCGGCCGGCCTTGCCGGAAACCTCGTTCATGTGGTCGCGGTTGCCGACCGAGCCAACCGTGCAGAAGCAACGGTCGTTGAACTTGCGGATCTCGCCGGATGGCATCTTCACCAGGGCGTTTCCTCCCTCGCGGTTGGAAAGAATGGCCTCCTGACCGGCAGCCCGCGCCACCTTGCCTCCCCCACCGGGGCGCAGCTCGATGTTGTGGATCGCCGTTCCCAGGGGAACACTCGAAAGAGGCATCGCATTGCCGGGCTTGGCCGGGACTCCCTCGCCGGAGACCACCGAGGTGCCCACCTGCAGACCGGCCGGGCAAAGAATGTAGCTCTTCACGCCATCCTCATACTCGAGAAGGGCAATGCGGCAGGTCCGGTTCGGATCATACTCGATCGCCACCACCTTGGCGCTCACGTCCTGCTTGCGGCGCTTGAAATCAATCAGGCGATACTTGCGCTTGTGACCTCCACCGATGTGGCGGCAGGTGATACGGCCCGAGTTGTTGCGTCCACCCGACTTCTTGAGGGGCGTGGTGAGGCTCTTCTCGGGCTTCGATTTCGTGACCTCCTCAAACGTCGGCCACGCTTTGTAGCGGTTCGAAGGGGTTACTGGACTGAAGGTTTTGATAGACATGGCTCGCTCTGCGTTTTGGGTTCTTGGTCCCGGCGGGTCCTGGGTAAAATTGGTTTTAGACTAAATCGATGCTGTCGCCGTCCTTGAGACGAACGAACGCTTTTTTCCATTGTGCCGTCTTCCCGGCATCGGGACGACGCTCACGCTTCATTTTGCCACCGTAGTTGCAGGTCCGCACATCGGTGACCTTCACTCCGAAGAGTTGCTCCACGGCGCGCTTGACCTCAAGCTTGTTCGAGTTCCGGGCGACCTTGAACACGTATTCGTTGTTCTCCTCCTGGAGAAGGGTCGCCTTTTCCGAAAGGCGGATCGTGTCGATGACTGAGTAAATATCTCTCATGGCGTGAAATCAGTTGGGGTTGGCTCAGGCGGTCCGGGCGGCAAGGATATCCAGGGCGTCCTGGGTGATGATGATCACATCGTTGTAGAGCAACTCCTCGATGCTCACCTGATGGGCTGGAATGCATTCGGCCCCGGGCACGTTCCGGTGGGCCAAAAGGGTCTTGTCGTCGAACTCCTTGGAAATCACCAGCACCTTCACGGCGTCGGTGATGGCCTCGATCTGCGCAACGAAGGTCTTGGTCTTGCCGTCGGCCACGGTGAAGGTCTCCACCACGTGGATCGCTTCCTCCGCGATGAGTTCGCCGAGCACGCGCTTCAGGGCGAGCTTGCGCACTTTCTTCGGGACGGTCTTGGAGTAGTCGCGGGGCTTGGGGCCGAACACCACACCACCACCCACGAAGATCGGGGCTTTCGAGGTGCCGTGTCGGGCGTTACCGGTTCCCTTCTGGCGATACATCTTCTTCGTGTTCCCGCTCACCTCACCCCGGGTCTTGGAGTTGGCGGATCCGGAACGGCGGTTGGCCTGGTAGGCGACGATCAGATCGTGCACCGCCTGGCCGCCCTTGGTCGGGTCGTCGAGGAGTTGAATGTTGGCTGCTTTCGCGTCTGCGAGGCTGAGAGTCTTGGAGGACATGGCGTTACCTTTCTAAATGTGTTGGTTGGTCCGTTTGGAGCGTGCCGCGTGGCTTACTCCGCTTGGGCGGGGGCGGGTTTCTTGACGGCGGGGCGGATCACCACGTAGGCACCCTTGTGTCCGGGAACCGCACCGGAAACGAGAATGACGTTGTCCTCGGCGCGCACTTTCACGACCTTGAGGCTCTGCACGGTGCGCTCATAGACACCGTGGCGACCTGGCATCTTCTGGCCTTTCCAGACCCGGCCCGGCCAGGTGCCCGCTCCGATCGCTCCGGGACGACGGTGCATCATGTGACCGTGACTGTCCGGCTGACCGCTGAACTTGTAACGCTTCACCACACCCTGAAATCCCTTGCCCTTGGTCGTGCCGAGGACGTCAATCCACTGCCCGTCCTGGAAGAGATTCGCTCCGGGATGCTCCGCGCTCACATCGGGGAGCTCGGCCGCCGAGTCAAAGCGGAACTCCTTCACCAACTTCTTGGCCTCCCCGCCGTGCTTCTTGAAGTGACCGGCGTCGGGCTTGTTCAGACGCTGCTCCTTCTGGTCGTCAAAGGACACCTGCACCGCGTTGTAGCCGTCAGTTTCCTCCGTCTTGACCTGCAGGAATTGATTTCCTGCCACGTCGATGACGGTGACCGGGATCATGATCCCCGCTTCTTGATCGAAGATGCGGGTCATGCCGACTTTTTTGCCAATGAGTCCGAGGGACATCGTAGTAAGTTGGGTAGGTGGTTAGATGCGGATGGTGATATCAACACCGGCGGGGAGATTGAGCTTCTTCAGCTCATCCACGGTGCGGGAGGTGGGGTCCATGATGTCGAGCAGGCGCTTGTGGGTCCGGATCTCGAACTGCTCGGCCGCCTTTTTGTTCACGTGAACGGATTTGTTCACGGAGAACTTCTCGATGCGGGTGGGGAGCGGAATCGGTCCGGCCACTTTCGCGCCGGTGCGCTTGGCGGTTTCCACGATCTCCTGGGCCGACTTGTCGATCGCACAATGGTCGAAAGCCCGAAGGCGGATTCTGATCTTCTGATTTTGCATGGATTGAGAGTGTGTGTTGTGAAATTTATGCCGCGACCCCGCCGCGTTCCTTGACGATTTCGTTCACGATGTTCGGGGGCACCTCTTCGAAGCAGGAGGGCTCCATCGAGTAGGAGGCCCGTCCCGAGGACATCGTCCGCACATCGGTCGAGTAGCCGAACATCGCCGCAAGTGGCACCTTCGCCTTCACGATGCCCACGTTGCCCTTGTTGGAAATTTCCTGGATGTGCCCGCGGCGGCGGTTGAGATCGCCCATGATGTCGCCCTGGTAGTCTTCCGGGGTCGTGATCTCCACGTCCATGATCGGTTCGAGGAGGATCGACTTGGCTTTCTTGAAGGCGTCCCGCATCGCGAAAATGGCGGCCATCTTGAAGGCGTTCTCGTTGGAATCGACGTCGTGGTAGGATCCGTCCGTCACGGTGACGTGCACATCCACCACCGGGTAGCCGGCGATGATGCCGTTGGTCATGGACATCTCGATGCCGGCCATGACCGCGTTGATGTATTCCTTCGGAATGGCACCGCCCACCACCTTGTTCTCGGTGGTGTGGCCCTTGCCCTTCTCGTTCGGGCGGATGTCGAGGACGACGTGGCCATACTGGCCGCGGCCGCCGCTCTGCTTCTTGAGAATTCCCTCGCCGGGGGCGGCGGCGGTGATCGTCTCGCGATAGGCGATCTGCGGCTTGCCGACGTTGGCCTCCACCCCGAACTCCCGCTTGAGCCGGTCGATGATGACCTCGAGGTGCAGCTCGCCCATGCCCGCGATGATGGTCTGGCCGGTCTCCTCGTCGGTCTTCACCACGAAGGTGGGATCCTCCTCGGACAGGCGGCCCAGGCCGATGGCCAGCTTCTCCTGGTCGGCCTTGGTGCGCGGCTCCACCGCCATGGCGATGACCGGCTCCGGAAAACTGGGGGGCTCAAGAAGCACGTCGAACCTTGGATCACAGAGGGTGTCCCCCGTGGTGACGTTCTTGATGCCCACGATGGCGGCGATGTCACCCGCATAGCAGGTGTCGATCTCCTCGTGCTTGTCGGCCTGCATCTGAATGAGGCGGCCGATCCGCTCCTTCTTGCGGGTGCGAGGATTGTAAACCGTGTCGCCCTTCGTAACCGTGCCGGAATAGACGCGGAAGAAGACGAGCTTCCCGACATACTTGTCCGCCCAAAGCTTGAAGGCCAGGGAGCAAAACTTGCCGTTGTCGTTGGTCACGACAGGCACGTCCACTTCGAGATCATCGGGGTCGTGTCCCCTCGCCGCGGGGATGTCCAGAGGGCTGGGCAGGTAATCCACCACGGCGTCCACCAGGAATTGGACCCCCTTGTTCTTGAAGGCCGATCCACCCGCGATGGGCACAATCTCGTTCGCGATGGTCGCCCGGCGCAGACCCTGCTTGAGCTCCTCAAGGGAGATCTCCTCCTCCCTCATGAACTTCTCGCCAATCTGCTCGTCCACGTTGGCAACCGCTTCCAAAATTTCCGCATAAGCCTCTCCGGCCAGCACCAGTTGCTCGGTGGTGAGATCCGCGATGTCGAAGGTCGATCCGAGCTGGTCGTCGTCCTTGTAAAGCACGGCCTTCTTGTTGAGCACGTCGATCTGGCCCTTCAGATGGTCCTCGGCACCGATCGGAATGAGAATCCGCACCACCGTCGCGCCGAGCTTCGAACGCACTTCCTCGACCACCGCCTGGAAGTCCGCGCCGACCCGGTCCATCTTGTTGACGAAGACGATCCGCGGCACGTTGTATTTGGTCGCCTGACGCCACACCGTCTCGGTCTGCGGCTGCACTCCGGCCACCCCGCAGAAAACAACAATCGCTCCGTCCAATACACGGAGCGAGCGCTCTACTTCTGCGGTGAAATCGACGTGTCCCGGAGTGTCGATGATGTTGACCCGCTGTTTCTGACCTTCGAAAAGTTTGAAGACACCCTCGTTCGGATGCTGCATCCACTCACAGGTCACCGCCGCAGAGGTAATGGTGATCCCCCGCTCGCGCTCCTGCTCCATGTGGTCCGTGGTGGTCGCACCGTCGTGCACCTCGCCGATCCGGTGAATCATCCCCGTGTAGAACAGGATCCGCTCGGTCAGCGTGGTCTTGCCCGCGTCAATGTGTGCGGCAATACCAATGTTCCGCGTCCGATCCAGAGGATAGGGACGGTTCGGACTATTGGGATTGTCACTCATGACAGTCGGAGGATGGAGGGTGGCGATCAGGATTTCAGAGGTGTTTACCAGCGGAAGTGGGCAAAGGCGCGGTTCGCCTGGGCCATTTTGTGAACGTCGTCACGCTTGCGGACCGCACTGCCGGTGTTGTTGGCGGCGTCCTTGATCTCGTTGGCGAGGGCCACGTGCATCGGGGTCCCCTTCTTGCCGCGGGCGTATTGGATGAGCCAGCGCATGGCCAGCGACTCGGAACGCTCCGTGGCAACCTCAAGCGGCACCTGGTAGGTCGCCCCACCAACCCGGCGGCTCTTCACCTCCACCCGGGGCTTGGAGTTCTCGACGGCACGCGTCACGATCTCAAGCGGATCAACCGTGTCGGTTCCTTCGTTCGCCTTGTCGATCGCGGCATAGACGATCCGCTCGGCGAGGGATCGCTTGCCACTGCGCATGATGCGGTTGATCAAGCTGCCAACCAACACGCTGTCGAAATTCGCATCGCGCCGGTCGGGCTTCTTATAGACTCTTTTTCTGCGGGCCATGGTCTTGGGAAATCAGGGGTTACTTTTTCTTGGCGGCGGCGCCCTCCTTGGGCTTCTTCGCACCATACTTCGAGCGGCTCTGGCGGCGCTTGTCCACTCCGAGGGTGTCCAGGGACCCCCGCACGATGTGGTAGCGAACACCCGGAAGGTCTTTCACCCGCCCACCACGCACGAGCACGATGGAGTGTTCCTGCAAATTGTGTCCCTCACCACCGATGTAGGCGATGATCTCGTAGCCATTTGTCAGGCGCACTTTGGCAACCTTCCGCAGAGCCGAGTTCGGCTTCTTCGGGGTGCGGGTGTAAACCTGAAGACAAACACCCCGGCGTTGCGGGCAATTGGCGAGAGCCGGCGACTTCGATTTGCGAGTCGCTTGTTTGCGTCCTTTACGAACGAGTTGGTTAATTGTCGGCATGAGTCCTGCTTCTGAATATTGAAATGTCGCGTCGAAAAGAGCGCAACCGGCAGGCGACAAGGTAACCCTTGCTGAAGCCTGTTATCCGGAGCTGCACCCGATAGACTGGTAAACCGCATGTGATGGCTGGATTGGCGTCTCCGCTGTCGCCAGCCGCGATTTTGGGGGCGCGACTATAGGAACGGGCTTACCCCTGACAAGGCCTTTCTCAGGTTTTTTATTTCCCCGAAAATTGTAGGCTCAAACCGCTCAAAACCACTTTATTATCAGGGTTTCGACGAGTAATTCCCCCCGTTCAGACCTTCAATTCGTCGCCTCAGCTTCCTCGGGAGCTTCCCCATCCTCGCCTTCCGCATCGTTCGCTTCCGGAAGCGGCGGCACCCGAAAGGACACCGTCCTGTCCTCCGATTGAGGATCCAACACCAAGGTTCCGGGCGGAATTCCCCGCACATCGACCTTCTCGCCACAGCCCAGCAGCTGGCAGCGCCCCAAAAGACCCCCGCAGCTCCATATCCCCGGTTCATCTCTTCGTCCCTCGACGGCCCCGCCAAAGACGCCTGCCTCTCCCCCCGCAGCACCATACCCCCGGTTCATCTCTTCGTCCCTGAGGGACACCGGACGGTAGCCGGTGGTAGCACCGCCGGAACGTTGGCCGGTTCTTTGGGTTTGGGGCCGGAGTGGCGCGGGAGCGGGCCGAACACAACGAGACCGGTTCAATCGGCCTGCCACGATTTGCCGCGCCCCTCCGGGGTGCTCTTCCAGACGACAATGAAACCCGGTGGTGTTACCACCGGCTACAGTGCCAAGTCCCTCCGGGACAGACCGATAGATGACCTGTCCCTTGCGAGACCGGTCCCTTGCGAGACCGCTCCGGGACAGACCGATAGATGGCCTCTCCCTCGCGGGCACAACAACCACCGGCTACCCCGCCAAGTCCCTCCGGGACGGACCGACCCCTCCTTTGAACAGTCTCTCCGCCACGATCAGAACACCCTTCTTCCTTCTCCTCAGCCTCCTCGCCGCCCAACCGAAATCCACCATCGGCCTCCGCACCGTCCGCGAACCGAAGGAGGCTTATCCCTTCACCACCCGCACCGGCGCTCCCCGGTCCACCCACTCGTAGAAAAATTTCGCGGGGTTCCCCTCGTTCAAGGGCACACGGATGCATCCATGCGAGGCCGGATACTTCGGCACCGAACTGAATCCGTGAATGAAGATATTCCCGTTGATTTGCACACTCCAGGGCATCTTCGCATTGTTGTAGAGCTTCGAGTAGTGCATCTTCGACTTGTAGGGTCCCGCCTTGAAATTTCCGGCGGGAGTGCGCCCGTGACGCCCCGAACTCACCCGGCAATCCAACACCAGCCGATCCCCCTGCCAGCCACGCAGGCGTTGCTTCTCCAGATTGACCTCGGCCCGCTTCGCCTCGATCACCACCTTGAATCGCTTCGAGCCTTTCCCCACCTCCTGCGGGACTTTCCTCTCATCCCGCACCACCGTCGCCCCTGAGCGCTCCAGATCACCGATCGCCACGAGCACCGTGCCATCCACCAACTGCCGGAATCTGCTGCGGGAATGCGCAATTTCGTTCACCACCACCGCCTCGTCCCCACCTTCCTGCGTCACCCGCCAGCCCAATTGTTTGGCCGCCTCATTCAGCGGCACATAGACCTTGCCCGGATCAACCGCGAAGGTAATCGCCTCGATCGAACGCTCCCGACGGGAAAAGAAGCCCGCTTCGGTGCTCGCCACAAGACCCGATGACCCCGCCACGATCAACAACGACCATCGAAAAAGCCGAACCAGGGCGGAGGTGAGGGGAGGCTGCATGCGCAGACATTCAGCGCATCCCCGCCCCGCAGTCAAGACGCACGCCACGAGACCCGGTTGACTTTCCCAACATTCTCGGGACGCCCTGAAACGTCCCTGCCCCCTCTCCGTATAGGCAGGGGCAGGGCCCCGACCCGGTTGCAACCCACTCCAACTCATGATCAAACGTCTTTCGATCCTCTTCCCGACCCTCCTCCTTTCCCTGAGCCCCGGCCTCCATGCCCAGGATCAAGCCCCCAAGGACCAGAAGACCATCACCCCGGCCGACGACTTGAAAAAGAGCGGCAATATCACCCCCACCATCGTCCAACTCTCCCCCGAAGAGGAAGCCGCCATCCTCAAGGACGCCTCCGTCCCCGAAGGCTTCAACATGACCCTCTTCGCCCCCTGGCAAACCGCAAACTATCCCGTTTATGTCGCCGCTTCTCCCGAGGGCGCCCTCTACGTGTCCTCCGACGGCAACGGCTCCCTCGGTCGCGACCCGCACCGCGGCCGCGTCCTCCGCCTCCGCGACACCAACCACGACGGACGCGCCGACCAGGTCACCGAGTTCATCAAGGACATCGACTCCCCCCGCGGACTCATCTGGGACCACGACCGCCTCTACCTCCTCCACCCACCGCACATCTCCGTCCACTTCGACCGCGACCACGACGGCATCGCGGAGGAGTCCAAAATCCTCATCAGCGACATCGCCTTCGGCTTCAAGGACCGCCCCGCCGACCACACCACCAACGGCCTCGAACTCGGCATCGACGGTTGGATCTACATCGCCGGGGGCGACTTCGGCTTCATGAACGCCACCGGCACCGACGGCCGCACCCTCCAGCACCGCGGCGGCGGCGTGATCCGCTTCCGCCCCGACGGCTCCGGACTCGAACTCTTCGCCACCGGCACCCGCAACATCCTCGGCACCCCCACCAGCCCCACCCTCGACATGTTCGCCAGGGACAATACCAACGACGGCGGCGGCTGGGACGTCCGCCTCCACCACTTCACCGGCCTCGAGGACCACGGCTACCCGCGCCTCTACATCAACTTCGCCGACGAAATCATCAAGCCCCTCGCCGACTACGGCGGTGGTTCCGGCTGCGGGTCGGTTTACATCAGCGAACCCGGATTCCCCTCCGAATGGAACAACGCCCCCTTCACCTGCGATTGGGGACGCGGCGCCACTTTCCACCACACCCTGCAGCCGAAGGGCGCCACCTTCGGGGAGACCGCCGCACCCCGTCCCTTCATCAATGTGAACCGCCCCACCGACGCCGACGTGGATGGCATGAGCGCCGTCTATCAGGCCTCCTGGAAAGGCCCCGCCACCTTCGGGTGGGCCGGCCCCGACCATGGCTACATCGTCCGCGTCGCCCCGAAGGGCTTCCAACCCGAACCGCTCCCCGACTTCGAAAAACTCAGCGACACCCAACTCGTCGCCCTCCTCGAGTCCCCCTCCCACATCCGCACCCTCGCCGCCCAACGCACCCTCCTGCGGCGCCCGAACAACAAAGAGACCTCCAACGCCATCCTTGCCCTAGCAACCGATCCGGCCAAACCGCTCGCCGCCCGTGTCGCGGCACTCTATGCCTTCACCCAAGCGGATCCCACAGGCGCGCTACCCGCCCTCACCGCTGCCGGAAAAATCGACGAACAACTCCTGCCCTATGTCCTGCGTGCCACGGGCGATCTCCCCGCCGACGCCCTGCAGGGGGCCAGGGAACTCATTGCCCGGGGCGCCACCTCCGCCACCCCCCGCGCCCGCCTCGAAGCCTGCGTCGCCGCCGCCCGCCTCAACCTCACCGAGGACGCCCCCGCCATCGCCAAACTCCTCGCCGACCCCGAACCCGTCGTGGTCCACACCGCCTACCGCGCCCTCGCCCAACTCGGTGCCTATGAAGCCGTCCTTCCCGTTCTCAAAAATTCCGACCCGGACACCCGCAAGGCCGCCGCCCGGGCCCTCATGCGCATGCACAAACCCGAGGTGATCGGAGCCCTTATCGCCCAACTCGCTCAGGAAACCGACCCCGCCCTCCGCCGTCCCCTCCTTTCCATCCTCTGCCGCCTCTACCACCGCGAAGGCGAATGGCAAGGCAACTCCTGGGGCACCCGTCCCGACACCCGCGGCCCCTACTACCAACCCGTCACCTGGGAAGAGTCCGACCGCATTCTCACCGCCCTCACGGCCTCCCTCGCCACAGCCACCCCCGAGGAAGCCTCCTTCCTCATCGAAACACTCAACCAGAACCGCATCCAATCCAACGAGGCCCTCCAACGCATCATCGCCCTCGCCACCGCAGACAAAAAAATCATCCCCGACGCCTTGGCTCAACTCGCCGCGGCAGGCACCATGCCGGACGAGGCTCTCCCACTCATCCTCGCCGCCGCAAAGAACAAGGATACACCCCCCGACGCCCTCGCCGCAGCGATCAAATTGCTCATGTCCTCCGACCACAAGGAGGTCATCCCCGCGGTCCTCAATGCCCTCGCCACCCTCGACGGCGCCGATGGAGCCAACAAACAACGCGACGCCGCCCGAAAGGCCTTCCTCGGGGCCCCAAAACTCGAGAACCACCACCTCGCCCTCGAAGCCCTCGCCCTCCAACACGGCGACACGGCCGAGGGCCTCTGGGCCTACTCCGGCGTCCTCACCCTCGCCTCCCGCAAGGGCGGCAGCCCGGAGTCCCGGCAAATGTCCGAAAAGGCCATCGACACCGCCTGGAACGACCCCGCCCGGCGCATCGCCCTCATCAAGACCGCCGAACGCCTCCGCAGCCCCCTCCTCAACGACCGCATCATCGTCGCCCTCAACGACACCACTCCCGCCGTCGCCGAAGCCGCAAAACAGGCCGCCAATCGCTTGAAAATCCAGATCCCCGGCGAAGACAAGACTCCAAAATTCTCCACCCTCGATCCCGCCAAGGCTCTCGCCCAGGTCGTCAAACACAAGGGCGTCCCCGCCCTCGGGGAATCCGTCTTCACCCGCGCCACCTGCGTGGCCTGCCACACCACCAGCCAGGACCAGGACCAGAAGGGCCCCTACCTCGGCAATATCGCCACCACCTACCGCCGCAACGAACTCGCCGAAGCCATCCTCGACCCCAACAAGACCATCGCCCAGGGCTTCGCCAGCAACGTCATCACCCTCAAGAACGGCACCACCCACATGGGCTTCGTCACCAACGAAGCCGACGACCAGGTCACCCTCCGCGACATCGCCGCCCAGGAACACACCGTCACCAAGTCCGACATCAAGGAACGCACCACCCTCCCCACCTCCATGATGCCCGCCGGCCTCATGAACGGTTTCACCGTCCACGAAATGGCCAGCCTCCTCGACTACCTCGAAACCCTCGCCAAGAAGACCAGCCCATAGGGTGGGAAGTGTGTGCGCATGCCCCGACCTCAAAGAATTTTCTCCTCCATGTTCCATTCCACTGACTCATTCTATGACAGTGATGGATGGCAGTGCTGAAGGGTTTGGAACGGGTGGTGTAGCCCCGGAGTGCGGAGGCTTGCCGTGCCCCGGCATTGCTCGGAGAGCGACGACGGGACTCCGCCCGGGGAGAACGGGGCTTGACCCCTGTGGAGGAGAGGACCCGGGCGCGATGATGATAGTCTGGCCGGGCGGGTGGATGGCCGGGTGGTGCGGGTGGACGTTGCGCCCCCGCGCTGTCAAGCCGCACTCCGGGGCTCGATGCGGGGAGATGACTCGTCCAGCTATTGAAAGAATTGCGGACGAGATCGGATTGAAAAAAATCCTGACCCGAATGGCACGTGGTTAAGACCCTCCATCGTCGATTTTCTGTGAGGCATTGTGTCCTGGCAACTCCTCTCCGCCCTGAAAGGGAGAGAGAACAAAGCCCCGGGCAAGCGGGTCTCGAGCGCAGCCCTGGGTCCTCTCAAAAATTCGATGTGGCGCCCTGATGGGGCGCGAGAATGTCACTACTTCACCTCAACGCCCACCTTGTCGCTCCCCCCTCCAAAATCCTTCACCACGCCCCCCTGAACCCTTTCCCATCCTCCGGAAATTTCATGAAATCAGCGCAATCAGTGGTTAAAAGAAATGGAAGATTCGGCTTAACCAGAATGGCCCTTAAAGAGGCGGCTGTGTCGTTATTTTCAGGATGTCCCTCCGGGACGAAGAGAACTTCGACTCACCAATTAAATCGAATCCCGATACGGTCTTTAGTTCGTCATAGTTAAGCGCTATTCGGCTTGGCCACGTGCCATTCTTACCCCCTATTTTTCCAAGAATCCGGACTACAATGTATATACCGGAGGTAGCATGAAGGTCATCGCCTCCGGGCGTTTATTGGGCGCCGTTTGAAAACCCGAGGATGGGCAGCAAGTCGGATGACCAAGCGATCTGACGGACTGAACGGGCGATAATCTCCCTATGTTATCCCCTCTCCCTCGAATGGCACGAACTTTAGGCGGGAATGAGTTCTCCGGATTCCCGCATTTCTTTGTACTCTTGGCGGGGCCGTTCGAGAAGCGGGAACGGTTTCGGCCGCTTCTTTTTCATGCGTGGTTCCCACCTGCCGGGTCGTTCTTCGATGCGCTTGGTGCTGACTAGCACGAGCATCTTCTCCATGAGGTTTGCGAAACTTTTTTTGAATTTCATCACCGCATCATTAAAAAGAGGCTGCACGCTTTTGATGGCGTCAAGAGCCCCTTTGAAGCTGATGAGCTTCCAGCGCCCCGGGTGCAGGTGAACGCTGCGCCTGCAGGTCGCCTAGACCAGATTGAACCCAAGCAATGCCATCGCGAGACTCTTTTCGGCCATCGCCGGGGTCTTCACGTTCAGCTCCTCCATTCCCAAAGTCGTCTTCACATCACGAAGGCGCAACTCGATGTCCCACCGGGTCGCATACAGTTCTCCCAACTCGATCCAGTCATAGGTCTTGTTGTCCAGCAGGGTAGTCGCCAGCACCATTCTCTTCGTTGCTCCGTCGCGGTCTTCGTACCAAAACGAGATGAGACGCATCTCCAGAGTGGCGAGGTCAGACAATTTTCCCAGCAGCCATGGGCGTGGTTCAACACGCCGAGAAACTTCATCACGGGGAATCCGCAGCCTTCCTTCTGAATGCTGGGCTGCGGGTAGCGCGATTGGTTTTCCGCTGTATCCATCAGTTGGACCGAGCTGCCATCAACTGACTTGACCGTCAGGCCCCGATAGAGGTCATCGGAGCGCACGCTGCGCCCCATATCACTGATCACATGCTGCTGGACGGCTGTGATGAACTCCTGACTGAGCCGCACCCGTGCCTTGCAGTAACCGGTTGTCTCGCTGGAAGGCGTCGGCAATCCCTTCTCGATGCACCAGGCCTGCACACGACTCAACGCTGCGGTACAGGAATCATTCTGTTCCAGGATTTGACTGAGCCAGGCCCAAAAGACTACGGGGTTGGAGAACACACGCTTGCGTTGGGTCCTCGAGAGGCTCTCCAGCAGCTCCGGCGGCACGAGCTCGGAGAACTGTCTCGCAAAAGAACCGAGGCAATCTTTTGAAAGTTTTTCACGCTTCCGCCGGATGGATGCTTGCCATGCGCGCTTGGCGGAACCATAAAGCTTCGTAGAGAACCCGGTCAGAAATGGTGCCTTTAGTTTCACACCTGATGTAACCGCTCTGGCCGGGTTTTCTAACAGTTATTTTCTAACAGAAAAACTGCCGCCCCCCCTCCCTTAAGTTCGTGCCATTCGGGTCCAGTCAGAAAAAAATTGACATGCCCATCCGGCCTGCCCGCGATCCGGATATGCGCTGCTTGTAAAAGGGGACGGTCGCTCCGCGCCGCCCGGCTGTATCCCCACACGTTACGGCATAAAGCGTCGAACGACGGGGTTCCGAACGTGACCGCTTTCGGGTGTTGCTCGATGCGCCAACCCACCGGACGGCGCGGAGCGACCGTCCCCTACCAGTCTTGAAATCGATCTTAACCGTGTGCCATTCTTGACTGGTACCTATCCCCTCGACCACTTTCTCCTTTCTTTTGCTTGGGTAGGGACCAGGGCGGTTGTCTGGAAATTACAAGATGTTGATTATCAAGGGTCCGGTCCTAACAAATTTTGGGATACAAGAACGCTTCTTCAGCGATCCAACGTTTCCATGCAACCGCCCTGGGGTAGGGGCTGTCGTGGGAAGAATCAGTTTGACTTCGGCTCGGTCTGGTCGTAAGAATGATCCAATGTCTTACTTTCGTGGATTAGCGATGGGGTTCTCGCTGCTGCTGATGGTCGTCCTCACCGGCACCAACGCGCAGGCTTCCGAGGAGCCCAGAATGTGGACCAATCTGAAGGGCAATTCCGTCACAGGTATCCTGGTGGAAAAGGGTGACGGGTGGGTCAAGGTTGAAATCAAGTCGAAGGTCCACAAAATCGAACTCGATACACTGAGCAAGGAGGATCAGGAATACGTCAAGAAAGCGAAGATCAGCAAAAAATTCGCGCTTCGGGTGACCACCGAGTCGCACAAGCCAGACGATATCGAGGTCGACGAAAGAAAGGTCCATGTCGAACTGGAGGGTGTCGACGGTCGGAAGCTTTACTGTCTGGTGGTCTGGATCGCCCGTTTCCAATCCGGCCAAGGCACCCGTAACGAAGGCACCCGTATCAAGTATGTGGTAGAGGACTTTTGCGATAAGGACGGAAAGTACAGCCACGAGGCAAGCTTCTCCCTCGACCAGAAGGACGGTCAGGTCTACAAGGGATACGCGGTGCGCATTTTGGATAAGGAGGGCAATACGCTGGCGGAGACGGCAGATCCTTCTTCCAACCTGACCTTCCTCGACAAGGCCCGGACTAGCTACAAACCGGAGCCAAAGGACACGCAGGACGAGGATTAGTAAGACCTCCCGGACTCCGCCTCCACAACAGGGATAGAATGTCCCTTTATCCGTTGAGAAGCTGACCGATGCCGGGAATGCCCATGAGTTCGTGACCGGTGCCGGGGGGCACGCACAATTTTTCCAGCGACACGCCGGGCTGGAAGGAAAAGTCGCGCGAAATGATCGAGGCCTTCCTGCGCAACACTGCCGCGATTCCCAATCCGTGAGGAGAAAGGAGGGGGACCAGGGGGTTGCTCGATGCGCCAACCCACCGGACGATGCGGAGCGACTGTCCCCTACCAGTCTTGAAATCGATCTTAACCGTGTGCCATTCTGACCTGACGCCTACCCCGAGGAAAGAGATTGGCAAGCGCCGAAGGCCACGCAAGGTCTTGCCCTGCCCGGGGGAATCCCGGATGCTCGGAAATGCCAACCCGCCTTTTCTCGCTCCTCGTCCTCCTTCTGCTTTCAACCGACGGAACCAAGGCGAAGGACTACAACGTCTTCTTCATCATTTCGGACGACCTCACCGCGACGGCCCTGTCCTGCTATGGCAACAAGGTCTGCAGCACCCCCAACATCGACCGACTCGCCGATCGTGGCACCCGCTTCTCACGAGCCTATTGTCAGGGCACCTACTGTGGACCGTCCCGGGCCTCCTTCATGTCGGGCTACTACCCCCACGCCACCGGCACCCTCGGCTACACCAGCCCCCGACCCGCCATCGGCGACCGCCCCACCTGGGCCGAACACTTCAAGAACGCCGGCTACTACTCCGCCCGCGTCAGCAAAATCTACCACATGGGCGTCCCCGGCGGCATCGAGGACGGCAGCGACGGAGCGGATGACCCCCGCTCCTGGTCGGAGCGCTTCAACAGCAAGGGCCCCGAGTGGAAGGCCCCCGGCAAGGGCGAAACATTGGAGGGCAATCCCGATGGGAATAAACCCGTGGTCGGCGGAAACACCTTCGTGGTGGTCGAAGCCGAAGGCGACGACCTCGTCCACGCCGACGGCAAACCGCCGCAAAGGCCGCCGAACTGATCGAAGAACACAAAGGCGAACCCTTCTTTCTCGCCGTGGGCTTCGTCCGCCCCCACGTGCCCTTCGTCGCGCCGCAAAACTACTACGCACCCTTTCTCCCCTATGACTCCATGACCCTGCCGGAGAAGGTGGAGGACGACTGGGCGGACATTCCAAAGGCCGGCCTCAACTACAAGACGAGCGCCAACATGAAAATGGACATTCGCCGCCAGAAGAAGGCGTTGGGCGGCTACTACGCCTCGGTGGCCTACATGGACGCCCAGATCGGCAAGGTGCTCGATGCACTGGAAGCAGCGGGTCTCGCCGATGAGACAATCATCATTTTCACCAGCGACCACGGCTACCACCTCGGCGAACACGATTTCTGGGCCAAGGTCAGCCTGCACGAGGAATCGGCCGCCGTTCCCCTGATCATTTCCGTGCCGGGCAAAAAGCCCGCCGTCTGCCACTCCTCGGTCGAGCTGCTGGACCTCTACCCCACCACCGCCTCGCTCTGCGGCCTGCCGGTCCCCGATCGCCTCTAGGACAAGGACCTCTCGAAACTCCTCGACGCCCCGAAGGCCGAAGTGCGCACCGCCGCCTTCAGCGCCTCGCCCATGCAAAACGGCTTTCTGCTCCGCGAGAAACGATGGGCCTACATCCAATACGGGGAACACGGCGAACGCGGCCGCGAACTCTTCGATCTGGACGCCGATCCAAAGCAATACGTCAACCTCGCCGGATTGAAGGAACACGCCGCCACCGTCGCCGAATTCGAAAAGAAAATGACCGCCAAATTGAAGGCCGTCCGGACCAACGACCTTTGACTTCGGCCAAATGTCATTGCCGCCTCCCCGATCCGCACTACAAGCGACCATGCCCTTCGCCTCCCTGGGACTCATCGATCCGCTCGTCCGCGCCGTCGGCACCTACGCCGCACCCACCCCGGTGCAGACTGCCGCCATTCCGGTCATCCTGCAGGGCCGCGACGTCCTCGCCACCGCCCAAACCGGCTCAGGCAAAACCACCGCCTTCGTCCCCCCCCTCCTCCAGGGCTGGCTCGCGGCCAAACACGACGCGCCCCGCCCCCTCCACACCCTCATCCTCGTCCCCACCCGCGAACTCGCCACCCAGCTCCGCGAAGTCGTCCAACAATGCTCCCTCCACCTACCCGAACGCATCAAGATTGTCAGCGCGGTAGGCGGCATCTCCATCAACCCGCAAATGATGGCCCTGCGCGGCGGGACCGACTTCCTCGTCGCCACGCCCGGCCGCCTCCTCGACCTCGTCGAACGCAACGCCGTCAAGCTCTCCTCCCTCGGCACCCTCGTCCTCGATGAGGCGGACCGCATGCTCGATCTCGGCTTCGCCGAGGAACTCGACCGCCTTCTCGCCCTCCTCCCCGCCCAGCGGCAAACCCTCCTCTTCTCCGCCACCTTCCCCAAGAAGGTGGAGGCCATCGCGCAGCGCATCCTCCGCGATCCCACCCGCATCGAAATCATCTCCGAGCCCATCGACGCACCCGACATCCAACAGCGCGCCATCCGCGTCGACACCGACCAACGCACCCCCCTCCTCCGCCACCTCATCACCACCCACGGATGGAAACGCGTCCTCGTCTTCGTCTCCTCCCAATACACCGCCGACCACGTCGCCGAAAAACTCCGGCGCACCGGCATCGATGCCCACGCCTTCCACGGCAAACTCAGCCAAGGCACCCGCAGCTCCTCCCTCGCCTGGTTCAAGGACTCCACCATCACCGTCCTCGTCGCCACCGACCTCGCCGCCCGGGGCATCGACATCGTCGATCTCCCCGTCGTCCTCAACTACGACCTCCCCCGCTCCCCCGGCGACTACATCCACCGCATCGGCCGCACCGGCCGGGCCGGCAAAAGCGGCACAGCCATCAGCTTTGTCACCGCCGATTCCCACGCCCACTTCTGCCTCATCGAAAAACGCCAGAACCAGCCCATCCCCCGCGAGGACATCCCCGGTTTCGAAGCAACCGAAGCCCCACCGAAACCCTCTTCCGAAACCGGCGGCATCAAGGGCCGCCGCAAAAGCAAGAAGGACAAACTCCGCGAAGCCGCCGCAAAAAAAGAACGCAACCCCCGATCTGGAGATCAGTCCTAGCCGCCTGCCTTCCTTCTTCAGCAAAGCGTCTTCCCAACCGGGGATCCAACTCTCGCAGATCTTCTGGAGTTCGCCGGGGCCACTTGCCCACCTCAACCCAACAAGTCGTCCCAAACCTTGCCATGCACATCGGTGAGGCGCATGTCACGCCCGCTCCAGCGATAGGTCAGTTGTTCATGATCGATCCCCAACTGATGGAGCACCGTCGCCCAGAGATCATAAACGGTGGCGATGTTGTGCACCGCCTTGTAGCCCAACTCATCGGTCGCCCCGTAGGCTTGGCCACCCCGCACCCCGCCACCGGAGAGCCAAAGACTGAATCCGTAGGGATCATGATCACGACCATTTGACCCCTGCGAGAACGGGGTCCTGCCGAACTCGCCCGTGAACACGACCAGCGTCTCCTCCAGCATTCCCCGCTCCTTGAGATCGGCCAGCAGCGCGGCGATGGGCCCATCGACCTGCTCGGCCATCGCCCCGTGCCCTTTTTCCAAATCCCCATGTTGATCCCACGGATTCGCCGCCCCCCCCGCCCCAATCCCCCCATTGCAGCAGGACGACT
>JAQCFL010000262.1 GCA_027619375.1 Verrucomicrobiota bacterium
GGAGTGGGAGAGGGGAGAGGGGAGAGGGGAGGAACACCCAATGTCGAACAAGGAATGTCCAATGTCCAAGGGAGGAGGGAGAAGGGAGAAGGGGGAGTGGGCGCGGAGAAGGCTCGATCTGGGGCCGAGGGGGTCCGGGGGGCTGCGGTGACGTTGATGGAGTGAGCAGGCATGGATCTGAGGTGGTTGCAGATGCTGAACAAGATGTGGAACGAAATGCCGGACATGCGCCGTGGTCGCTCGCGAGGGCCGCCTTTCGCATTCGCTTTCTGGCGGCAATCCGCACGCTCAAAAGGGGACGACATTGGAGCAAGCGCCTTTGCGCTTCGCCTTCGACAATCTCTCCAACTGCCCGGGGGGGCAAGATCGGAGAGGTGGCGAGCAAAAGGACCGAGGCAATTTTCCAAAAGGTTTTTCCGCTTGCGACGGACGGATGGATGCTTGCAAACCGCGCTGCACTGCTTCACACAGCTTCGTAGAAAGCCCGGTCAGGACGGGTGTCTTTATTTTCACACGTCAAGGAACTGTTCTGGCCGGATGTTCTAACAGACAGATCCTAACAACTAATATGCCGATACCACTCCTGAAGCTTGTGCCATTCACCTTAGCCATGAACAGAGGAAAGACAATGTCCCTTGGGAGTACGTTTAGGAGCATGATCGTTTTCGGATGGGTGCTCCTGAGTACGGCGATCGTATTTGGCGGAGAGGAGGCCGGGAAATTGCTGACTGTTTACAACAAGGGTGTTGGTGGGGAGAACTGCCGCGAAGGACGCAAGCGCTTCGACCGGGACGTGCTCGCTTTGAAACCGGACTATGTCTTTATCTATTTTGGCCTCAATGACGCTCTGAATGAATCAAAATTTCTTTCCGAGGAGGAGTATGTGGAGAATCTTGGGTGGATGGTGGATCAGGCGCGAAAGGCAGGCATCAAGCCGATCCTCTGTACGATCCATGCTGTTGGCGAGGAAGCCCTGCTGAAGCGCCACAAGCAGAAGTCTTACGGCGCTGAAGGGCCAAACGGGAAGCTTGACCGCTACAACAAGGCGCTTGGGAGGCTGGCCAAGGCGAAGAAGGTGGATGTCGCCGACTTCGCAGGGGTGGCTGCTGCCGCAGAGCAAAAGAAAACGTCGCTGATTAGCGCCGATGGCGTGCATCTAACCCCTTCCGGCCATCGGGCGCTAGCGGACTGTTTCTTCAAGGTTGTGGCTGGTGAGATCGTGGACAAAGCCGCCATCGTCTGTCTGGGTGACAGCGTCACCTGGGGCGCTGGTGTGGAGGGAGGCGGAACAACCACCGGCAAGACCTATCCTGCCTACCTGCTTCAGATGTCAGGCGATGGCAGGAGTGATCCGTGATCAGCCGCTGAGAAGCGGGGATGGCGCTTGTTGGATGAAACCCTGAACCGAAAGGAGGCCGTCGAATCAGCGAGTGGCTGAAGACGGCTCTTCCGCAAAATCTGTGGGTCAGGAATGATGATCCTGCGAATTGGAATGGGCGTTCCGACAAAGAAATTGCGCGAGATTCCTTTCTGACATGGGCTGGAATATTCCGGATCGTGACCGGTTGGCCGATTGAGAACGGTTGGGTTGGTCGGTTAGGTTGGTCGGTTAAGGGTGCCCGGTTAAGGGTTGCGGTTAAGGGTCTTCGTCCCGGAGGGACAGCGGACGGTAGCCGGTGGTAGCACCACCGGACTTTGGCCGGTCCTTTGATGGGCACCCCGGAGGGGCGCGGGAGCGGGCGGAACACAACGAGATCGGTTCAATCCGTAAGCCATGGTTTACCGCGCCCCTCCGGGGAGCTCTTCCAGAAGACGATGAGAACCGGTGGTGGTACCACCGGCTACCGTGCCAAGTCCCTCCGGGACGGGCTGAGCCCTCCGGGACGGGCTGAGCGCTCCGGGACGGGCTGAGTCCTCCGGGACGGGCTGAGTCCTCCGGGGCGGGCTGAGTCCTCCGGGGCGGGCAGATGGCCTTTCACCGTTTGGGGGGTGGCGGGGAAAGGGCCGTCAACCGCGGAGACGGGTGATTTCCGCGGTGAGGTTGGCGCGGGATTGTTGTTCGAAGCGGGCTTGGAAATCGGTGGTTTGGAAGAGCGGGTTGCGGTCGAGAAGGGGGAGGGCCTCGTTCATGCGTTGGCGGAGGTATTTGGTGTCGGGGAGCCAATCAAACTCCTGGCGGAGGGCGTTGGAGAAGTGGTGGAACTGGTCGGGGGGGGAGCCGAGCCAGGCGAGGTGGAGGTCGGCGAAGAGGTCGCCGTGCTCGATGGCGGGGCTGGGGAGGGGGTCGGTGATGCGGATGAGGTCGTAGATGACGGCGGTGTGTTTGTCGGCGACGTCGATGGCGGAGAGGAGGTCGGTAGCGAGGCGGGCGGATTGGAGTTCGTTGTTTTCGCCGCAAGGGTCGTGGACGATGTGGTGGAAATAGAGGGCGAGGCGGAGGTGGGGGGTGTCGTGGGAGGTGGTGGCGAGGAGATCGAGGCGGAAGGCGAGGTAGGGGAGGGTGTGGAAGTGGCGGTGGGGTTCCGCGTGACGGGACTCGAGGGCCTGCCAGGTGTCGCCGTCCGGGTCCTTGGCCTGGAGGAGGGCAAGGGTTTGGATGAAGTGTTTGGGGAGGTCGGGCATCAAGGGGAGGGCGCGAGGAGCCGCTGTTTAGCGGAGTGCTTCGAAAAGGGCCAGCAGAACCGCCCCCGGGGACAGGGGTGATTCTCCTCAAAAGTTAACAAAAGGGGCGGAGATGCCACTTGAGTTTGAGGGGGAGGCATGGAGGATGAGAGCATGAAAAGCAGCCCGATATTATCAGTGGTGATCGTTCTTGTGCTCGGGGTGCTCTCCCTTGGTTTCACGGGATGCGAGGACAAGGAGGCGCAGGCGGAGGTGGCGCGGTTGGAGGACGAACTGGCCACCGTGCGGCAGGAGATCACGCGGGAGAGGGCCCGGGTCGAGGCGGCGAACGAGCAGCTGCAGGAGGTGCGCAAGGAGTTGAACGCGTTGAAGATCGAGAGGCGTTCGGTGGACAACCGCCTGCGCATCGCGGAGCGTGCAGTGGAGCAGTATAAGAAGCGGGAGGAGTCCGCGAAGATGACCAAGGAGCGGGAGCCGAGCCGGCAGGAGAAGCTGGATGCGGGGAAGGAAGCGGCCGGAGGGAATCTGGGGGCGTTGGTGGAGATCAAGGGCGACGTGAATGCCGGGAAGGGCTTTGTGGTGGAGGCGGACGAGAAGACCTGGATCTATTTTTCGCCGACGATCCTGATTGGGAACTCGAAGTTGGAGGTCACGCTGGGGGGGCAGGGCAAGCTGGAAAAGTTCGGGGCCTTTGAGTTGGCGAAGGATGCGGGGTTGGCGCGTCTGGAGGTGCAGGACGAGGTGGCGGCGAAGATGAGCGTGGGCGATGCCTCCACCCTGGCCAGTGGCTCGGCGGTGTTTGGAATCACGGAGGATGGGAGTTTGTCGGAGGGGCGTTTCTACGGGGAGGAGGGGACGACCTTTAAGGCGGACTCGCGCTTGGCGCAGAACCCGCTGGGGACGCCGGTCTTTCACGGGGAGACCGGGGAGTTGATCGGGGTGCTCCTGGAATCCGGGACGGTGGAGCGGGAATTGTGGCCGCAACAGTGGCGGGGGAGCGGGGTGGGGCGCCAGGAGGTCTGTCGGCTGGATCGGGCGATCGCGTGGGAGACTTCGTCGATCAGCGGATTTCTGGAGGAGTCGAAGGCCCTCGAGGAAGCGGATCGCCTGACGCGTCTGGTGACGGCCTTTGCGACGGTGCGGCCCTTGGAGGGCGGGTTGAGTTTTGACGGCACCGTGGGCGGGGCGCAGACTGCGAGGGAGGTTTTGGCGGGCTTCAAGGATCAGTCTGCGGTGCGTTCGCTGATGGATCTGGACGTTTGGTTGAAGGAGAAGGGGGCGCGGGCTTCGGAGAAGGACCGGGAGAAGAAGATCCAGAAAGTCTATGAGGACATGGTGCGCGTCTCAAAGCGGAACACGGCGACCCTTGAGGGGAAGAAATTCTCGACCTACTTTGCGGCGTCGGCGGCCAGGTCGCTGGAATGGCGCAAGGCGGCGGAGGAGAAGTTGACTGCAATTGTGAGAGGGCTGGAGGAGTAGGGGAGGGGGTGAAGCGCACGCGTCTCCCGATCTTGATTTGCGGTGTGGCCCTGCTGGGGTCTTCCGTCTTTGGCGAACCAAAGCCGCAGCGCTACAGCCTGGAGGCGAGGGCGAGTGATCTGGATTCGCGTTGCAGGTCGCATCCGGAGATCGGCTTTGTGCTGCAGGATGGGAAGGGGAAGCCGGCGGACAAGCAGCAGGCCAGTGTGGACACGCGGGTGGCACTGCGGGGGGAGTTGGTGATCTGGTTGATGGGGGGCAACGACGGGCTGCTTGAGGAGCTGAACACGTTGGGGCTGCACGTCATCGCACCGGCCTATGCGCGGCAGTGGTTCGGGATTTGTTGTCAGGAGAATCCGGTGGGTGAGCAGTGTCGGGGAAACGTTCGGTTGGAGGCGGCGACGGGGGAGGATTTCAGCGACGAGGTGGACATCCCGAAGGCGGACGGGATGATGGAGCGGTCGTATCGTTTCGTGAAATGGCTGGCGAAGGAGAATCCGGAGGGGGGGGGGGGGCAGTTTCTGGACCAGCAGGGCAAGACGCTACGGTGGGAGAAGGTGACCATGTCGGGCATCTCGCATGGATCGACCACGGCGGCGCGGTTTGCGAAGCACCAGAAGGTGGGACGGGTGGTGGCCTTCTCGGGGCCGCGGGATCAGTATCAACTGTGGCAGTCGCTGCCCTCGGCGACGCCGGAGAACCGCTATTTCGGGTTCACGCACGTGCTGGACAGCGGCTGGGTGGGTGATCACTACTGCCGGTCCTGGGAGATGCTGGGGATGTTGGAGTTTGGACCGATCGTGAATGTGGAGGAGGCCGGGCCGCCGTATGGGAACACGCGGCGGCTGGTGACGGACTTCGATGTGGGGGGCGATGCGAACCGGGCGCATGGCGCGGTGGTGCCGGGCAAGGGGGCGAAGAAGGATCCGAAGGGCGGCTACGGGCACCGCGAGGTGTGGCGGTATTTGTTCACGCATCCGGTGGAGGAGGTTGGGGAGCCGGTGGGGCACGATGATTCGTGCACGATGGATCAGCGGAGGCGTTGAGTGGGGGG
>JAQCFL010000263.1 GCA_027619375.1 Verrucomicrobiota bacterium
ACCTTGCAGCGAAGAGCCTTGGATTCGGAGAGGGGTTTGAGGCCGTTGACTTCCGCTTTGGAGGGGCGGCGTTTGAGATCGAGGGACATCAGGTGCCGGTAGCTTTGCGCAACGCTGCGCCAACTGGGGAGCTGGAGCAGGGAAGCGGCGCGTCCTTCGCTGGTGAGGGTGCTTTCCTTTTCGAACATGACCCGCTGCAGGCCTTCCCGTGCGCGTGCTTTACCGGCCACCGCTTCGCCGAAGGAACACCATCGGTAGTCCTCGGGAGTGCTGACGATCCCGGCGCGCACCGGATTGAGATCGATGTAGGCCGCGATGGTCCGGGCGGCGTGGCCGTCTTCCACGAGGATGGACTCGAAGCGGTCCTCCCAGAGCGTGCCGGTGCGGCCGTGCTGCTTGTTGAACCAGCGGGTGAAACGCTGCTTGAGGGTCTTCATGAATTGCGAGAGGTCCCACATGCGCCTGAAGTAGGATTCGCGGAGGGCCTCCGCTCCGGCGCTGTTGCCCTGCTTGCGGAAGAGTTCCAGCTGCCAGCGGATCGCGGCGAGCTTTGGCTTCGCGTAGAGGATGGCGAGGTGTCGGAGGAGTTTCTCATCCGACCAATCCGCCCCGCGCCCTTCGGGAGGTGAGGGGACCTCGACGAGGAGGTGGAAGTGGTTGGACATCACGCAGAAATTGAGGATGCGCACCTGGCAGAACTTCTCGTAGAGGCGCATGTACTCCACGAACTGTTCCCGCTCCGCGTCCCCCAGCACAAAACGCCGGTCCACGACCCTTGAGAGGCAGTGGTAGATGGCCGGCTTGCCCTGGAGCGACTCCAATTCCTTGAGGGTGAGCCCCTCGGAGTCTCCTGTATCTTCCCCCGCAGCCATCGCCGCCTCCATCAGATCCACCTGGTGCCAGGGGGCGAGATAACGGGCTTTCGGCATGACGAGATGAGCAAAGCACGGGACGGCAGGGGTTGCAAGGCTATTCTTTATTATTTGTCTGGGAAGCAATTTTTGGGAAGCAATTTTGTTCCTTGGCCAGCATGCTGTTGAGCAACACCTCTGCCTCGACGCTCCCCTGATCCTTCTCGTCGTTCCGCTTCCATTCGGCAAAATGTTCCCACTTGCTCGTGATCGATCCGTAGCGGGCGCGATCGCCATTACTGACGATAAGAAAGGCGTTGTGGTGGAAGGCGTGGTTGATGCTCGTCTCGCTCAGGTAGTCGCTCAGGTTGTTGTCGTAACCCGCCCGCATGTTCAGATAGACCGCCTTGAGTTCGATGAAGACCAGCGGTAGCCCATTGACGAAACAGATAATGTCGGCGCGACGGTTGAACTCCGGTGCGCGCAGACCCTTGATCTTCAACTCACGCACCGCAAGAAAGCGGTTGTTGGCAGCGTCGCGGAAATCAATCACCCGAGCGCGGGAGTGGCGGGCTTGCCCCCCCGCATCGCGCCACTCCACCGGGACGCCATTGCGGATGAAGTCGTGGAACTTCTTGTTGTGCTGGACCAGCGAGCGGGCGAAGTCCACCCGAGTGAGCTTCTCGACAGCCTGTTCGCGGGCGGATTCCGGCAGATCCGGATTCAGCAGCTGCACGGCGGCTCGAAGGTCGCGAACCAACACGACATCCCGCTCGCTGGCGCGTCCCAGCGTGCCGGCGGGGCCGAAGGTTTCGTCGTTGAAGGCGTAAAGGCTCTCCCATCCGAGGACATCGTGGAGGTGATCGGCGAACGTCGCCTGAACGAGTCGGTCTTCGCTGTTGATGTCGGTGATCATGACGTTTCAGAGTGCGCTCCAGAGGGTGGATAGGGGAACGGCGTGGAGACCGGGGCCGAACGGAACCACCGCCTCGCCATCGTAGAGCACCACCCCTGCCGCGAATCGCTTCGGCGCGATCTCCCGGAGCTTGTGCAGGCCCTTGAAATCCGCCGCCGTCACGGTGGAGCCGGCCTTGACTTCGACCCCCGCGATACGGCCGCCGGATTCCAGCACCAAGTCCACCTCCACCTGATCTTTGTCGCGAAAATGACTGATCGTCACCGCTTCATCATGCCAGCTCGCGTGTCGCCGCAGTTCCTGAAAGACAAAGGTCTCCAGCAGATGCCCGAACGTCGCCCGATCGTCCGTCAGGGCCTTCGCGTCCAGTCCGAGCAGGGCACAGGCCAGACCGGTGTCCGCCAGATGCAGCTTGGGCGTTTTGATCAGGCGTTTGCTTCGGTTGCTGTGCCAGGGCGGGACTTCCTCGAGCAGAAAAATGCGGGAAAGCAGGGTGACATACTCGCGGATCGTCGGGCGGCTCACCTGAAACGGGGCGGCCAGTTCGGAAATGTTCACCAGACACGCGGTCTGGCCGGCTGCCAGCGCCAGCAGCCGCGGCAGGGCGTCCAAGGCCGAAATTCGGGCCAGGTCGCGGATGTCACGCTGGATCAGGGTATCCGCGTAGTCCCGATACCACGCCGTGCGCCGCCTCCCCGGCGTCCGCGCCAGCGCGCCGGGATAGCCGCCCCCGGCCACCCGCTCCGCCAAGCCTCCCCCCTCGCGCCGTCGGGGGCGTCCCGCCTGAAACCGGCCGCCGAACAGGTCCGACAAAAATCCGGGGCGCACCCTCGCCAGCTCGGCCTGTGCCAGGGGATGCAGGCGCAGGATCTCCATGCGCCCGGCCAGTGAATCCGCCAGCCGCGGGACCAGCAACACGTTCGCCGATCCCGTCATGATAAAGCGCCCGGGCCGCCGCCGGGCATCCACCGCCGCCTTCAGCGAGGTGAAAAGTTCCGGCACCCGCTGCACCTCGTCGAGCACCGCCCGCTCAGGCAGCTCCGCCACGAACCCGATCGGATCCGCCACCGCCGCCGCCCGCTGCACGTCATCGTCGAAGGTGAAATACGCGAAACCCTCCGCATCCCCCACGTCCCGCGCCAGTGTCGTCTTGCCGCACTGCCGCGGTCCGTGGATCAGCACCACCGGCGAATCCGCCAACGCCTCCACCAGACGCGGACGCAAATAACGGGGATAATGCGCGGACTCACTCACTGCGGCTGATCGTAAGAGCGGCGGCGTCCAATTGCAAGTTTCTGTTCGTCCAATTGTAACTCCAGCATCCGCCATTCGAAACCCTCCCGCCTGCGCCACCGCCTTCAGACTTCAATCTCCCCGCTCATCAGCCGGGGGAGGAGCAGGTCGCGGGCGGCGCGGAGTTTTTGGTTCATTTTATCCAGCTTTTCGAGCTGGTGATGAATCGGCGAAATCGCATCAAGAAACAGTCGATGGATACTTTTCGATACGACAAGAAGTGGTCGGCTATAGGCCAAGTCGCGATTCAAACCGGGCACTGCGACATCGGTGCTGATGAAGTGCATGTGCTTGAGCGCATAGTAGAGGTAAAGGTCGCTCTCTTCGGCGGCGATGAAATACACTGTGTCGATGGCGTAGAAGTCCCTGCTCGACCAAAACACGCTACCAACGTTGCCCTTCCGCCCAAGGATGATTCCGGGCCCTATGGCAAGGGCTACGTCATGGCTCCCAACAATCCCGCTTGAACCATAGACAGGGAATGGGCCTTCGACTCGTGTGTCAGCCTTGAGTGCTTTGCCATAGTTCAACGTCACCCGGTCACCAAGTCGCACGCGCTCCCACCCCTGCGGGATTCCGTTTTGGATGGCGCAGGAAGATGATCCCCAGCACGGGCATGAAATAGTCGCTGGAGGTGAGCTTGGAATTGGCGCGGAGGTTGTCTGCGGCTGACCAGAGGTCGGTTTCGAATTGGGAGAGATTTTCCATGAGAAGTTGATCCAGCAAAGGGAGCTCAAATACAGCTCCAAGCGCCTGACAATTGAGATACGCGAAACAATCGCTTGACGCTAGCCTGAATGCGTCAGCCTGTCTCAAGTCGGACCTTGATCGGTGCCGTCACTCTGGCAGATGAGGAAGCGATGGACCGCTCGGCAGACCACCACGACGAAAAGGTTTCAAACCCGTGGAATCCGCGACAGAAATCAGACCGATTTTCAACGCATTTCCAACAAACCGACCGTCAACGCTGCGTCACCCTGCGGGACACCCCAAAACCAGAGACGCAAGAAGTCCCATGAACACGAATAAAAGCGACCAATCGGTCCCGAAAGACCAGATGGCGGACCGGGAGGGATTCGAACCCTCGATACCCTTTTGGGGTATACTCCCTTAGCAGGGGAGCGCTTTCGACCACTCAGCCACCGATCCTTGGTGAGGTCGGCCCCGAGAAACCATAGAGGCCGGGATTCGTCAATGACAGGATGTGCAAGACAGGATGTACGGGAAGAGTGGGGCTGCGGGCCGGCAGAGGGTGATGGTCCTTCGCGGGGCTGGAGCGCATCGGGGGTAGGCAATGGCATGCTCGCGATCAAGGTTTTGTGGTGTTCCAGCTCAGTCCGGGGGCGTGCAGGGGGGGGCGCACGGCCGTCTCGCGTGGGTCGTCACTCACGCGACGGGGATCCTGCGGGGCGGGTTTCCGGGGGTTGAAACACGCCGGCTAACCGTCGGCAGTCCCTACGGGACCCGAGACGGTAGCGCTGACGCGCATGGGCGGCAAAGGGGGTGGGGTTGTTGGGACTGCCGTCTCGCGTGGCTCGTCACTCACGCGACAGGGATCCTGCGGGGCAGGGTTCCGGGGGTTGAAACGCCCCGGCAAACATCGGCAGTCCCTACGGGACCCGAGACAGTAGCGCTGACGCGCATGGGCGGCAAAGGGGGTGGGGTTGTTGGGACGGCCGTCTCGCGTGGGTCGGCGCTCACGCGACGGGGATCCTGCGGGGCAGGGTTCCGGGGGGTGAAGCACCTCGGCTAACGTCGGCAGTCCCTACGGGTCACGGGAGCGTGGCCTGACGCCTCTGGGCGGGAGCGGGATGAGTTAGGGGCTTCGCGGATCGTGGTGATGGCGGCCGGGACGGTCGGGGGTCGGGGAGGTGGTCGATCTGGAGCATTGTTCGAGGGTTGGTCGACCGGGGCGTTGTTGCTGGTGGGTTTTTTCTGTGCGGGTGGGGGGTGGGGGAGGTAGAACGGGGGGCGTGAAGGGTGTTCAATTGGTTGCTTGGAAAGGCGGGGGGCTGCT
>JAQCFL010000018.1 GCA_027619375.1 Verrucomicrobiota bacterium
GACGTCGGAAGTCCCTACGGGACACAAGACCGCAGGCCGTAGAGTGACGCCTATGGGCATGGGAGAGATCGGGGCTCCTGCGGTGGTGATGCCCAAGGGAGCGGCTGCGTCCCGCTTGCCGTCAAGGTCACCAAGAATGTTGGGATCACCGCCGACCATCTTGCATAGCGAGAATGGGACGGATGGATTTTCAGTGCGGGATTTGGCCAGCGACCGGGACCCGTCCTTCGCTGAAAGCTACGGAGGGCGGCGTTGTGGGTAGTCTGCGAAGGGTGGCAAGAACTTAAACTTGAGGATCCAGAGGTTGAGGGGCTGCTCACCGAAAAACGAATCCGATTGCTAAAACGATTTAGAAACGGCGTGTATCATTTTCAAGACGACTCCTTCTCCCCAAAATTATTCAACCTGATGGTTGCGCCAGACGTGACAGATTGGCTCGGGCAGCTCGGAACGTCTCTAGGTCGATGGTTTCAGCAATGGAACGATTCGCTGTCTCCATCGCCCATCGAGGCTCAGGCTTGACCTGAAAGCCACGAACTTAAGAGCACTCGTCGGCGGCTGGGAACGTTCCGAAGCGGCTTGGGACCAGCCCAGGACGCCGAGACTCCCGCTTAAGTTCGTGCCATCCGGCTTGACCTTAAAACTCTGGAAGAGAGAAGATGACGCTGGCAATCGCGGCAGCCGCTAATCCTGTTTGCGCTCCCTTCGGTCGGGTGATAAGAATGCAGCGGTGATTTGGCGCGATTGCCAAGTCTCGAACGTTCTCTCAGGAAATGGATCTCGCAAGCATCATTCTCACCGTGGCCGGGACTTTCTTGATATGGCGGTTTGGCGTTCCGCCCACGGTTGGCCGCGACGGCCGCCTCAGAATAACTGAGGTCTACCCGGGCGAGCCGAAGGATGGAGAGCAACTTCCCCAACAACGAATCGGCCCGCAGTGTCCCGTCCGGCTGTATCGCTGGCTTTCAGCCCTTGGATTCCTCTGTCTTTTAGTCGCGCTCGGTCTCCAAGTTCTCAACCTTAAAACGTCGGCTTAGGTGAGGACCCCACTTCATTTTCTCCCCTTGGAAGTGCTTTTGGATCTCAAGGGCCTCAAATGGGGTTATGTCTTCAAGGGGGCTAAAAATGCAATGATATTGAAAGCTGCCCCTTCCCCTCCAATTCCAAAACGGAATGAGACAAGCCGCGGTAGCGAAGCTCTGATCCACTGTCTCTGTTTTCTTTGGTGTTTTCATTCGCTCGCTACACTGTTGACGTTGCCCAGATAATGATTCGCATTGGTTACATCCTCGCTGCTTGCGTTCTGCTCCTAGGCTGTGGCGACAAGAAGGCGCTCAATTCCCATGTCAGCGTCGAGGACCAGAAGTTAAAGTGGGCCTATCCCCACGGTTTCGACCTATCGGGGACGTTACTACTGAAGAACGAGGCCAAAGAGCCAATCGAAGGCAGCGCAACAATTCGAGGCGAACTGGAACTTCGAAAAGCATCGATCTCAGAGCTTTCGAGAGTTCTCCTGGAAAACTATGAGAAGGAGGACGATTTTCGGGAGAGATTTGATCGCGAAATTGCGGCCGGACGGAACCTGAATGAACTCGTTAGGGCGATGGCCCAGGCATTCAGAGAAGGCTTGGTTGATGAGCCAACGTCCACCTACCTTGAGAATTCATTGGATGATCCCGCCACAGAGGTTTATGCCTTCACAGTGCAAGTTAATGTCACAATGTCACCCGGTCAGATTCAGGAGGTCACGTTTTCAACTCCAATACCACGAGAGTATTCCCTTCGTAAGGTCGTGTTCAAAGTTGAGAGCGTAAAATCAAAAGGGGGCTAACGATACGGAGCAGGTAACTTCGTGGTGCCGCAATGCTGTGTGCGTTCGCTCCGCTCGGGTGCCGGGACTTCGGATGCCGGGCGGGTGTGGTTGCCTGTCCATCGACGTTCCTAGGAAGCCTTTGACTTGGTGCCGCTGTTTGCGGTTTTCGATGATCGAACGCTTGCGCCGGGTCCGCGTCTGATTCGACTGCCGTTGTCGTGAAACTTCCGGCTGGATGACCAGCGGTGAGCCATCATGGATTTCCATCCGTAGAGCTTGTTGCGGCCGACCTTGAAATATTTCAGGCCACCCGAGCGGGCCAGGTAGTCGAGATTCTGCAGAGTGCAATCGAGGAAAATGGCGGCAAAGGTGGGTGGGTAGACGCCCTCCTGCTCCTCAAGGAACTTGCTGTAAGCCAGAGCGGTGGCCATGTCAGCTTGGGTTCGTCCTTTTGTAGCCAATGAAAGTACTCCTTGTAACGGTTACGACAACTCTTGGTGCCGAGAAGGGGAGGGGAGGGCGATCAGCCCAGAGTGAACGTTGACGGTGCGGTCGAGATCGGAAACAAACTGAGCGACCTGATCAGCGTGGTAGAAGATGAGCGTCCCAACCTTGAACGCCTGAAATTGGTTCTCCCGGGCCGCAACCGGCCACCCACGGCTGTCCTTCGCGCAGGAGGGGAATGAATTCATCGGGTCGGATTCGTTGGATCATGGTCTTGGGGTGGGGGTTTAGGATGACGTGGATTGTGGGAACCGCTCCATTGTCCTCAGTTTAAGTCCGCGAGCCCTTTACGCCGGGGACCACACCCCCGCGCCCCGCCTTTGGGGCGGAGACCGCAACCCTCGCTGGAGCAAGCCGGGGGGACGGGCCATTGCGCCCGTCAACTCAAGCGGGGTGAAATCCGCGCTCCCCGTTGCGTGAACTTCTGCGGGAATTGCGGGACGAAACGTTGGGGCCGGAAAAGGCGTTGTTGCGTGGAGCGCCTCCCGGAGGTAGAAGACGACCATGAGCGAAGTAGTCAGGAATCCCGAGGTTCTCGGTGGTCTGCCGGTCTTTCGGGGCACAAGGGTCCCGATTCGGAATCTTTTCGACTACATCGTCCGAGGAGGAACGGTGGAGGTCTTTCTTGAGGATTTTCCCACCGTCTCGTTCGAGCAGGTTCGCCAGGTGTTACAAGCTGCCGAGGTGGCAGTCGAAGGGCACGCAGCTTGAGTGATGAAAGTGATTCTGGACGAGTGCCTACCGCGGCGACTGGCCCGCCATTTGGTGGATCATGAAGTAAGCAGCGTCGTGGATGCGGGCTTCGCAGGCCTTGGAAATGGACGACTGCTCGGAGCCATCCAGGAGGAGTTCGACGCGTTTGTCACGATCGACTCGAATTTGGAGTATCAACAGGCTCTCAGCGACAACAGGCTCTCAGCGACAGGCCCATTCGCGTAGTGGTGATCAGGTCGTTCAGTAATCGTTTGGAGGATTTGATGCCGCTTCTGCCTGCGATTGCCGAGGCTCTTGAGCAGGCGGAAGAGGGGCAGATCGTTCACGTTGGATAATGCCGAAGAGGTGAGAGAGGGGGGTCTGGGTTCATGACCGGATAATGCGGTCACACGACCCGGAAAGCCGGTCGCGCAAAGCATCCTGAGGGCCGTCATCTGTTTGTGGAGTTCCCGGTGGGGCCGGTCTCGTTGGGAGAGGAGGTTCCGATCAGGTCGGCGAATTGTGGGTCGGGCGGGCGTCCCGCGTGGGCCGGCCGCTGACGCGACGGGGATCCAACGGGGGCGGTTTCCGGGGGCTGAAGCGCCCCGGCTGACGTCGGAAGTCCCTACGGGACACAAGACCGCAGGCCGTAGAGTGACGCCTATGGGCATGGGAGAGATCGGGGCTCCTGCGGTGGTGATGCCCAAGGGAGCGGCTGCGTCCCGCTTGCCGTCAAGGTCACCAAGAATGTTGGGAGCATCGCCGACCATATTGCATGGCGAGAATATGATGCATGGAATTTGAGTGCGGGATTTGGCCAGCGACCGGGACGGTCACGCCACTGATGAAGCGGACGGCGTCTGGGCTCGGTGACGCGGGAATGCAGTGTACCGACTCGGGATTGGCTGGCGCGAAGGCGGGGCAGGCAGCGCTGGATTGATGCGGTGCCGGGTGCCAGAGGGCGGTCCGGGTCAGGCTCGATCAAGGGGGATTTCGGGCGCTCCCAGAACGCTCGTTCCCCGCATTGGCAACTCCGCATTACATATATTGGGGGAAGTTATCAAGGGGTGGTTTTAGGGGTGCTGAAATGGCCTGGAATGGCCTGTTTTGCGGGGTTTTTGGCCTTTTGGAGGGTGTTTTTCACGAAAGGCGTTTTGCGGGTATGGAGCCGTGTCTGCGCGTTTTGCGCGTGTGACCGGATCAGCGGTCGCGGGCCCTTGTCCGGGTTCTTGTTGGTTGCGACGTTCCGGGCCGTGACCGTCGTTGATCGGCGCTTGGGGCGAGGTTGGTTGCGTATGCGCGGTCGTGGGCCACCGCGCGGTCGGAGCGGATCGTATGTTGAGTGCGTCCCTTTGCTCAAGGCGGTGGCTTGGTGGATGCTGATCCGGTCGGCTCATGGCCTCGGTTGGCCTGAAATCCGTTGTTGTGGAATGATCCAGGGATGTCCCCATTTTCTCCTTTCTCAGACCCCGGATTTTATCCAGTCTCCTGACGCTTCCGGACTTCGTTGATGAATGGCTGGCTGCACCGGGATCTGATGAAAGTAGTCGCTATTGCGAACCAAAAAGGCGGGGTCGGCAAGACCACCACGGCGGTCAATTTGTCCGCAGCGCTGGCGATGCGTGGGCAGCGGACCCTGCTCATCGATTTGGATCCCCAGGCCAACGCCAGCAGCGGTTTGGGGCTGGATCCGCAGGAGGATTGCAGCCTCTACGGGCCGCTTTTGGGTCAAAGCAAGCTGGAGGACAAGATCCAGGAGACGCGGATCGAGAATCTCTCGGTGGTGCCGGCGGAGATGGATTTGGCGGGTGTGGAGATCGAATTGGCCCGCATGGACAACCATTTGTCCCGGTTGCAGGGTGTTTTGGATCAGGTGAAGCGGAAGGATCGCTTCGATTTCTGTCTGTTGGACACCCCGCCATCGCTGGGCGTCCTGATGACCTCGGCCTTGGCGGCGGCGGACGAGATTCTGATCCCGCTGCAGTGCGAATGGTTCGGATTGGAGGGTTTGGCCAAAATCGTGCACGTTATCGAGCAGATCCGGGAGTCAGGGGTGAACAGCGGTGTGCTGCTGGAAGGCATCCTGATGACCATGTTTGACGGCCGGACGAACCTCTCCAAGAGCGTGGTCGAGGAGGTTGGCAATTTCTTCCCGGAGCAGCTTTATGACACCGTCATCCCGCGCACGGTGCGGCTGGGAGAGGCTCCCAGCCACGGAAAGACCATTTTTGAGCATGATCCGCAAGGGGGCGGCGCAATGTCCTACGCCGGAGCGGCGGACGAATTTCTTTCAAGGCATGGAATCAAGGCGAAGCGGCTGGCGGTGTGAGCGGATGTGAATAAAGTTCCGGGAAAAACGTAACATTCCCCCTGCCCTCCCCGGCTTTACGCCTTGCTCTGCTGGTCGGCATTTCCAATAGTCCCGCCGCCCCCGCTGGGATTCTCCGGGGAGCTCATTTCGGTCCGACAGGTGCCAAGGCACCCCAGGGCTGGGAGGGACGCGGAGGACCTCTGCAGGGGGAAGTTTTTAAGAACAATTTCCGACCCTTTTCAGAACGCTCATGTTTGGACGACTATTTGGATTTCGCTCCCAGGATATCGGGATCGACCTCGGCACAGCCAACACCCTTGTCTATGTCAAGGACCACGGCATTGTCCTGCGGGAACCTTCGGTGGTGGCGGTGAAGGCCGGCACGAACGAGGTCCTCGCGGTTGGTGATGATGCGAAACGCATGTTGGGCCGGACGCCGGGCAACATCGTGGCGATTCGTCCCCTGCGGGACGGTGTCATTGCGGATTTCGAAGTGACCGAGGCGATGCTGCGGCACTTCATTCGCAAGGTGAACAACAACCGCCGCGGGACCAACCCCCGCGTGGTGATCGCCATTCCCTCCGGCATCACGGAAGTGGAACGCCGGGCGGTGCGCGAATCGGCCGAGGCGGCCGGAGCGCGCGAGGTGTATTTGATCGAGGAGCCCATGGCGGCGGCGATCGGGGTGGGACTGCCGGTGCAGGATGCGGCGGGCAACATGATCGTCGACATCGGCGGCGGTACGACGGAGGTCGCGCTCATCTCGTTGTCGGGAATCGTTTACTCGCGCAGTGTGCGCACGGCGGGCGACGAGTTGGATGAGGCAAACATCCAATACATGAAGCGCGCCTACAACCTCATGATCGGCGAGCGCACCGCGGAGGACATCAAGATTCGGATTGGTTCGGCCGCATCGCTGCCGAAGGAAACAAGCATGGAGGTCAAGGGTCGCGATCTGGTTTCGGGATTGCCGAAGACCATAACGATCACCTCGCAGGAAGTGCGCGAAGCGATGGCCGAGCCCCTGGCGACGATTGTGGATGCGGTGCGCACGACCCTGGAGCGCTGTCCGCCGGAACTGGCGGCGGACCTGGTGGATCGTGGGCTGGTGCTCGCCGGCGGCGGGGCCCTGCTGCGCGGCCTCGACAAGCGCCTTCGCGAGGAGACCGGCCTGCCGGTGCATGTGGCGGAGGATCCGCTCAGTGCGGTGGGAGAAGGCACCGGCAAGGTGCTGAGTGAGTTGGCCTTCCTGAAGCGGGTGACCACCTCGGAGCTGTAATGATGTTCATGGCGGTGCGACGATGAAACCGCTCAATTTACTGATCCTATTGGGCTTTTTGGCCGGCATGGTCTGGGTGATCGCGCTGAGCGAGGAATCGGTGCGCTCGATCCAGGCGAGCTACTACCGGATCATCGCGCCGTTTGTGAAAGGCGGCTCCCAGCTGGAGTTGAAGGCGAATGCCTTTCTCAAAGAGGTGGAGTATTCCAAGGATCTGGAAGAGCGGCTGCATCGGACCGAGTTGGAGTTCGGCAGGCTCGGCGCGATTGAAGGACAACTGCGGGAACTGGAGCGCGAGAACAACGAGCTCAATGCGGCGCTCGATTTCAAGAGACGCACGGAGTTCACGGTGACGGCGGCGCGGGTCATCCGGCGGCAGCCGTCGACCTGGTGGAAGACCATTGAAATCGACCGCGGGGCGATGTCCGGAATCGCGAGGCAGGTGCCGGTGTTGGCCAGTGGTGGTTTGGCGGGCAAAGTGGACCGGGTGACGCCGGGCCGGGACGAGTCCTCGGTGATTCTGCTCACCGACGAATCGTGTCAGGTCTCCGTGCAGGTGGAAGGAACGCCGGAGGTCGGAATCGTGAGTGGTCAGCGCGGCCAGATCGGCGAAGCCCCCCTGCTGCGGCTGCGCTACCTGAGCAAGGACGCGCCGATCCGCCCCGGCATGAAAGTGGTCACCACTGGTCGTGGTGGTTTGTTCCATCCGAAGATCCTGGTGGGGATGATCGAATCGTTTGAGCCGGGCGCCTTTGACGGTGAGGCGCTGGTGAAGCCGTCGGTGGATTTTCAGAATCTCAGCATCGTGTTTGTCACCTCGGCTCCGGACAACACGTCGCATGAAAAGAGCAAGGAGGACGAATGATCGGCTATCTGGTCAGTGTGATCTGCATGGTGCTGACTGCCATTGTGCTGCAGCAGTTCATGGCGGCCATCGAGGGGCTCTATGACGCGCGCATCCTGATTGTCCCCCTCGTTTTTCTCTGTGGTTCGGTCACCGTGAGCATGGGCTCGATGCTCGTCCTGGCCTTCGTTTGCGGATTCCTGTGGGACGCCCAGCATCTGCCCGGCGTGATGACGGACTTGGGCAACACCGTTTACACGCGTCCGGCGGAGATGTTGCGCTTTGGGTATTCGATCATACTGTATGCCAGCATGGGATTCTTGATGCAGGGCATCCGGCCGCTCTTCCGGGAGGGCAAATGGCACGTTTCGGCGCTCCTGACCGGGGTGGCGATCTTCCTTTACCTGTTCGCGGAGTTCATGCTGATCACCTTTGTCCGCGGCGAGTTCATCCTGACCCGCGGGATCATGCTGAAGATTTCCTTCTGTGCCCTGCTCACCATGCTGTTCTCTCCGCTGGTGTTCTGGGTGCTCTTCAAATTTGCCGCCCTCTTCAACCACACCATCCGCTATGACGGATTGAAAACGCGCCGCAGGGCCTGAACCAACGATCCCATGGAACCCCGCGTTCGCTTCCGGCTTTATCTGCTGACCGCCCTGATCCTTCTGGGCAGCGGGACGCTCTTATCGCAGCTCTATAAGTTCCAGATTGAACAGCGGGACTATCACCGGCAGCGGATACCCGGCACAAGGAATGTGACGATCCGCGAACCCGGCGTGCGGGGAGAGATCACCGACCGGAACGGGATCGTTCTCGCGCAGAATGTCCGGAAGTATGAGTTGGTCTTCAATCTCAAGGAGATCGAGAACGCCTGGAAGGCTCAGCGGAAGGAGGACAAGGAAGCGGCCAAGGCAGCCAGGGCGGAGGGCCTTCCAGAGGTCCCCTCCCCCGATGCGGCCATCGTGAAAATCTCCGACATCGTTGATCAAACGATCATTCCGCGGCTGCAGGAACACGGCATCGAGTGTCGCTACAGTCGTTCGGCCCTGGAGACGCACCACATCACCCACGGCGGCCTCATTCCCTTCACCTTTCCGGTTGATTTGGACTTCGACCAGTTTTCGCGCCTTGCGGAATACAATCTGGAGATGCCCGGGGTCTATGTGACGGCCCGGCCGCGGCGGGAGTATCCCTACGGCACGCTCGGAGGGCATTTTCTCGGCTATCTGAAACAGTGGGAGAAGGGCGACGTGCCGGAGGGGGCCGACAAGAAATTCGACCACTACCTGGGCGAGGACGAGGGCATCATGGGGGTGGAAGCCTCCCTCGACACGGAGTTGCGGGGGCCGCCGGGCAAGCGCACCCTCCTGAAAGACGAGAAGGGACACATCCTGGGGCTGGTGGATTACATCCGGCCCGGGGAGGGAGCGCGGGTGGAGCTGACGATCGACGCCCGGATCCAGTTTCTGGTGGAGAATGTTCTGCGTCGTGCGGGACGGGCGGCGGCGGTGGTGATGAACCCCACCAACGGCGAAGTCCTGGCCATGGCCTCCCTGCCGAACTACGACCCGAACCATTTCATCCCGAGCATCAGCAAGGCGGACTACCAGCACTATCGGGCGAATCTTGCCTCGCCCTTCACAAACCGGGCCATCTCCGCCTTCACACCCGGATCCATCTTCAAGCTGCCCACCGCGGTGACCGGTTGCCTGCATGGACTGTCGCATCACCGGCACAACTGCACCGGATCGATCGCCTACGGCCGCAACGGAGATGTGGAGATCCGCTGTTGGTTGCGCACCGGTCACGGCACGCTGGATTTCCCCTCGGCGATTCAGCGTTCCTGCAATCCCTTCTTCATGAGCATGGGGACCAAGGTCGGCGCCAAGGCGATGGTGGACGGGTTTCAGCTGGGGGGTCTCGGTGAGCCGACCGGGATTCGCCTGCCAGCCGAAGCTCCGGGGATCGTTCCGGGGAGTCTCTGGTGGAAGACCGAATACCGGCCCGGGGAATCGTTGACTCCGTCGTTGGTCGCGCAGTTGGCGATCGGCCAGGGCGACTCCGCAGCGACGCCCCTGCAGATGTGCGCCCTGGTTTCCGCGATCGCCAATGGCGGGCTGTATTACCAGCCCCGGATCGTGAAGCGTGCCATCAATCCTGATCCCCGGATCGGGCTGGTCATCGAAGACATGCCGATCCTCAAGCGGAACCTCCTGCGCGAGGGGTTGACCACGGAGCATTTGGACATCATTCGCACCGGGATGTGGAAGGCAGCCAACGAGGCCGGGGGCACCGCCCGGCGGGCTTCGCTGGACGAAGTGGCAGTTGCGGCCAAAACGGGGACCGCCCAGACGGTCGATCACGGAAAAAAATCGCACAACGCCTGGACGGTGGCCTATGCGCCTTATGAGGAGCCGCGCTACGCCGTGGTGGTCATTGTCCAGAATGGAGGCTCCGGCGGCGCGGTGGCAGGACCATTGGTAAACATGATTTTACGGGGTTTATTTGCGCAAGATGCGGGCTTAAAGCTCCCCCTCCACAAACTGGGCCTCTTCGAGGGGCACTTCGACCCGATCGCCTCCATCGAGATCCCGGAAGGCGATCTTATTCCCCTCGCTATTGACGAAGTCGGAGAAACAGGCGAGGAAGCTTCGGGCGCAGAAGCCCCTCAGCCGGCCATCAAGGTCCGTCCGAGGGCGATTCCAGTGCCAAGTATCACGCCGGAGGCCGATCCGGAACCCGCCCCCCCCCGGGGCAGTTCCGGTGGTGAAGAGAGGCGCACACCAACGCGGAGGCGGAGGTAGCGCCGACCCGTTTCCACAGACAAACCATTTCCAATGTTTTTAGACCATGCTCAACAAGATCAAGCGCGCCCTGCGCATCGGCGGAATCGATCCGCTTCAGGGAAACACCATAGTCATTAGTGCCGAGAAACTCGAACGGCGGGTCGCCCTCCTAGAAAACGGAATCCTCGAAGAATACAATGTTGAGCGCGAAGGCGACAACAACATCGTGGGTTGTGTTTTCAAGGGACGGGTGAAGAACATCGAGCAGGGCTTGAAGGCCATGTTCGTGGACATCGGAATGGAGAAGAATGCCTTCCTCCATTTCTGGGATGCCATCCCCGCCGCCCTCGACAGCAGTGTGGAGGAAATCGACCGGGGCCAGAAGCCCAAGAAGCGGCAGAAGCAGATCAACTCGAAGGACATCCCGAGCATCTGCCCGGTGGGTTCGGAGATAGTCATTCAGGTCTCGAAGGGGCCCATCGGCAACAAGGGCCCGCGGGTCACCACGAACATCTCCCTGCCCGGTCGCTACCTCGTCC
The DNA here is from genome assembly GCA_027619375.1 of Verrucomicrobiota bacterium. Classification (GTDB taxonomy): domain Bacteria; phylum Verrucomicrobiota; class Verrucomicrobiia; order Verrucomicrobiales; family Akkermansiaceae; genus JAPKDA01. Next base: position 10,770 of record JAQCFL010000018.1, read on the forward strand.
TTACTCCCTACTCGGAGCAGTTCGGCATCTCGCGGAAAATCGAGGAGCCCAAGGAGCGGCAGCGCCTGCGCAAGATCATGCAGAAGCTCAGCGTGCCGGAAGGCATGGGCATCATCATGCGCACCGTCGCGCAGGGTCAACGGGCGCGGCACTTTGTCCGCGACCTGGCCATGCTGCTGGACGAGTGGAACGAGGTGGAGCAGGTCCGCGATGGCAACCCCGCGCCCTTGTGCATTTTTCGGGAGCCCGGCTTGATCGAGCAGACCGCCCGGGATTTCCTGACCGAGGAAATCGACCAGGTGATTTGTGATGACCTCGAGACGGTGGAGTTCATGCGCGGCATTGCGGAGCGGATTTCCCGCCGGGCGAAGCGCCGCATCATGCACATGCCCGTGCAGGTGCCCATTTTCGAGAAGATCGGGATTCAGAAGCAGATCGACGAGGCCTTCATGCGTCAGGTCTGGCTCCCCTGCGGCGGCTACATCGTGATCGACGAAACGGAGGCCCTGATCTCGGTGGACGTGAACACCGGCCGGAACCGCGGGGCGAAGGACGTGGAGAAAATGATCCTCGAGACGAATCTAGAATCCGCCCAGGAAGTGGCCCGTCAACTGCGCCTTCGAAACATCGGCGGGCTGGTGGTGGTGGACTTCATCGACATGCGTCATCGCCGCGATCAGCAGGCGGTCTATCGCATGATGAAGGATCGGCTGCGCCATGACAAAGCCAAGACGCAGGTCCTGCAGATTTCCTCGATCGGGCTGATGGAGATGACCCGCCAGCGCCTCAACGAGAGCTTGCGGGATTCCCTCTTCGAGCCCTGCAGCTATTGCCAGGGCCGGGGCAAGGTGAAGACCACGATGACGATGAGCATTGAGATCCAGCGCGCCTTGAACAGCATCATTCAGAAGAACCATGAGGAGATCGGCGATCTGATCGTGGTGGTCAATCCGGACATTCTGAACCGCTTCAAGACCGAGGATTCCGCATTGCTCATGGAGTTGGAGCGTTCGCACACCGGGCGGTTGATCTTCCGCAGTGACGCGACGCTGCACCGGGAGCGCTACGGCATTCTCGACTCGCAGACCGAGAAGCCGCTGGCCCAGGGTTAGGCGTTCGAGGCTTTCTGCAAGGCGACCAGGCGATCGTAGGCCTTGCCGGATTCGATGAGGGCACGGGCCTGCTCGATGCCCTCGCTGATCGTGTCGGCCAGTCCGGCGCAGGCGAGGCCGGCGGCGGCATTCAGGAGGATCATGTCCCGTTTGGGACCGGTGTCGCTGCCATCGAGAATGGCGGTGAGGATCATGGCGTTCTGCGCGGCGTCCCCTCCCTGCAGGTCGGCGAGTTCGGCGACCGGCAAATCAAAATCCCCGGGATGAATTTCCTCGTCCACGGCATCCTGCATGGAGCCTGCCTTGCAGATGCGGGTGGGGCCGAGGAGGCTGACTTCATCGACGGCACGGCCGTTGGCGGTGGATCCATTGACGGCCCACACCGATTCGCGACCGAGGCGCTGCAGGATTTCGGCGAAGGTGGGAACGAGGGTGTTTTCCATGACCCCGACCAGCTGGCATTGAGGGCTGGCGGGATTGAGGAGTGGGCCGATGAGGTTGAAGATGCTGCGTTTGCCACGTTCGGCGAGGACCTTGCGGACCGGGACGACTGCCTTGAAGGCCGGATGATACTGCGGCGCGAAGAGGAAGCCGACTCCGGCCTGCCCGAGACAATGACGGAAGCCTTCCGGCGGCAGATCGATGCGAATGCCGAGGGCTTCCAGGACATCGGCCCCGCCACTCTTGGAGGTGATGCCACGATTGCCATGTTTGGTGACCACCGCCCCACCGGCGGCGATGACGAACATGCTCGTCGTGGAGACATTGAAGAGGTTCAGCTTGTCCCCGCCGGTGCCACAGACATCGATGGTCGGGCCGTCGAGCGTCATCTCCGCGACGCCCGGATCAACGGCGTGAGCAAGGAGGGCCGAAACGAAGAAGGCGATCTCCTCGGCGGTCTCGCCCTTCGCGGCGAGGCCTTCCAGAAAGGCGACCTTTTTGCCGACATTGGCTGATTCGTCGAGGAGAAAGGCCACGGCGACATCGACGTGCTGTTGGTCGAGGTCCCGGTCGGCGTTGATGTGATTGATGAGAACGTCCATGAGGCGGGTGTGGCCAGTCCGGCCCTGCGCAGGTTCCAGTAAAGCGTGCGGAGAGCAGGATTCAATCGCGGATTGGCGGCCCCCCGCACAGGGCAATCAAGCTTGGGAAAGCAAAACCGGGAATGAACACGAACGGACGCGAATCGAGACGGATTTTCCATGGGACGTTCCCTTGAGTGGCTCGAAATCGAGGGCTTCTTGATTGAATCCAATTCTCATCTCACAAAAGATTCGCGTCCATTCGCGGTTAAAAGATCTCATTTGGCGGATTTCATCCATGACTTGATCACCCTGGCCCCCGGCACTTGCGCGATGGAGCGAATTTGGAGAGAGTGGAGCGTCCCCACGATGAGTTTCACGGATTCCGAGCGCCACCGCTACAGCCGCCATTTCATCCTGCCCCAGGTGGGGGAGGATGGGCAGGCACGCTTGAAACACTCCTCCGTGCTGTGCGTCGGAGCGGGTGGCCTGGGCTCCCCCACCCTGCTCTATCTTGCGGCGGCCGGAGTGGGCCGGATCGGGGTGATCGACGCGGACCGGGTGGACCTGTCCAACCTGCAGCGGCAGATTGTGCACGGGACCTCGCGGATCGATGTCCTGAAAACGGAGAGCGCGGAGGCCACCCTGCGGGAGATCAATCCCGAGGTCGAGGTAATCACCCATCCCTATCGGTTGACGGCCGACAACGTGCTGGAAGTTCTGGCGGATTACGATGTGATCGTCGATGGCTCCGACAATTTCCCAACCCGCTTTCTCGTCAATGATGGGGCCTACTTCGCGAACAAGCCTCTGGTGGCAGGCGCGATTTTTCAATTCGATGGTCAGCTGAGCGTCTTTGATCGTGCCAGTGGCGGCCCCTGCTATCGCTGCCTCCTTCCCGAGCCGCCGGCCCCGGGGGCGGTGCCGAGTTGTGATGAGGCGGGCGTGTTGGGAGCCTTGCCCGGAGTGGTGGGTAGTTTGCAGGCCATGGAGGTGCTGAAGATCCTTCTCAAGATCGGCACGCCGCTGGTTGGCCGGATGATGCACTACGATGCCTTGTCGGCCCGCTTCCGCGAACTGACCTTGCGGCGCGATCCTTCCTGTCCGCTCTGCGGAGAGAATCCCACGGTGACCGCGCCGGTCGATTACGTGCAAACCTGCGCCGCCGGAGCGGAACTCTCCGTGCAGGAGCTCCGAAGCACCCTCGAGAACGGCTTCTCCGGAGTGCTTCTGGATGTGCGCCAGCCCGAGGAGCATGCCTGGGCACACATCACGGGTTGCCGCCTGATCCCCCTCGGGGAGATCGAGGCGGCGATCCCCTCTCTGGATGCGGATCAGGAATACCTGGTCTATTGCAAGATAGGACAGCGGAGTGCCTATGCGGTGGCCCTGATGCAGGAGGCGGGGATTCGGAAGGCCCGCAACGTGACGGGTGGCATCCTGGCCTGGCATCAGGCCTTCGGGATGGAGATGCTGGAGGAAGGTTAGCCTCGTTTCTCGTGAGCGAATTCGTTCTCCAGGGAGTGAGCGCGGTCCAACTTACGATGCACCCAAACGCTTTGCACGAGGCCGAGGAGGAACATGCAGATGACCACGAAGGTCCCCGAATAGCTGATGAGCGGGAGTGGAATGCCGGTGATGGGCATGAGGAGGGTGCACATGCCGATGTTCTCGAACATGTGGGCGAACAGGAGCGCCACCACACCCGAAGCGATGAGCTGTCCGGAAAAATCGCAACTATAGAAGGCGATGAAGAGGCATTGGATGAGGAGGAGCGAGAAGGCGGTGATCAGCAGGAGGCTTCCGCGGAAGCCCTGTTCCTCGGCGATGACCGCGAAGATGTAGTCGTTGTGGGCGGTGGTCCACGGGATATATTTCTTGGCGTGCAGGGACCCGCGTTCGGCCTGCGCGTTCCAGCCCGCACCCTTCCACCCCGCCTTGCCGACCGCCATGGAGACGTAGTAGGGAGCCCAGTTGAGGTCGTTAAGTTCCACCTCCCCCTTTTCGAGGATCTCCAAGTACTGTTCCACCCGTTCCGTGCCCCGTTCGGAGACGAGGGGAAGGGCGAGGAAATACATGATCGGCACGATGCCGAAACCGATCAGGCCGAGAAAGAGGATGTGGCGAAATGGAATGCCGCCCACGAGGATGGCGACGAGGGACACGGGCAACCAGACGATGGCGGAGCCCATGTCGTTGTTCTTGACCACCAGCAGGAACGGCACGCCGCACAAGGCGCCAATGATGGCGAGTTTCACGAAGGGCTGTCCGAAGAAGCGATGCCAGCGCGGCAGGACTTCCAGGCAGAGCCCGATCATGATGATGCCCGCCGCGATGACGATCTGGGTTGGCTGGAAGCTGATGGGGCCCAGTTCGAGCTGGTGCACCTCGTTGTCCATCGCCATCAGATAGACGAGGAGGGCGATGCCCACCCCGTACATGGGGATGCCCAACCACTTCACCCAACGGTAGTCGAAAAGAGCCGTGGCGAAATAGACCACGCTGCCGATAATGATCCACGTTTTCTGCTTGGCCGCCCAGTAGGCACCCCAGCCATCCGGGGCGACGCCGTCCACGGGGATGTGCCGGGCGGCGCTCTCGATGGCGATGACACCGAACACCAAGAGCCCGTACATGGTGAGCACAAGCACCCAGTTCATCCCGAGAATTTTGCGGAGAAGCGGAGTCATTCGGTGAGGTTGCGGCGAGAATAGGACGAGGGTCGGGCAACACAAGGAACGAGATCAACGCATGGGCACAAAACGGACCGGATCGGCGGCCTCCTCCACCAGTTCGCCGTCCCGCTCCTTCCGCAGACAGTGCAGGGTTTGCTGGGCGTCCCTGGGGCCGATGGGGATGATCAGTCGTCCGCCTTCCGCCAACTGACCCACGAGAATTTCGGGCAGGGTCTCCGGGGCGCAGGCGCAGAAAATGGCATCGAACTCCCCTCCCCCGGGCCAGGGCCGCCATCCGTCGCCTTGGCGGAGGTCGATATTCGTGTAACCAAGGCGCATCAGGCGCTGTCGGGCGGCCTGGGTGAGCGATTCCTCCAACTCGAGGGCGCAGACCCTTGCCGCCAGCAAGGAGAGTACCGCTGATGCGTAGCCACAGCCCGCCCCGATCTCCAGGACCCGCTCCCCGCCGTTGAGACGGGCGAGTTCGACCATCCTGGCCACGATGCAGGGCTGGGAGATGGTTTGTCCGTGGCCGATGGCCAGCGCGCCGTCCGCGTAGGCGTGCTCCTGGAGATCGACGGGGACGAACTCCTGGCGCGGAACGGTACCCATGGCGGCGAGGACCCGTGGATCACAGATGCCACGGGGCTGCAGTTGCGTTCGCACCATTTCGCGGCGTTGCCGAGTCCAGGGTTCCTCGTTCACCACCTCCGACTAAGCGGACGGGGCCACACCGATGCAAGGTGAAGTTCGGTCGGGGCTCAGGGGTTCTTGAGAAACCCGGTGAGCGGACTGCTGGCCTCGGCGCGATCGAGGGCGATGGGCAGCCCCGCCTCGAAGGCCTGACGCCCTGCCTGCACGGCGGCGCGAAAGGCATTGGCCATGGCCACCGGGTCCCCGGCCACGGCGATGGCCGTATTCACGAGGACGGCGTCCGCCCCCATTTCCATGGCTTCGGCGGCATGACTGGGCGCGCCGATTCCCGCGTCGATGATCACGGGAATGTTCGCCTGTTCGATGATGATGCGGAGTTGATCTCTGGTGGAGAGGCCGCGGTTGGAGCCGATGGGCGCGCCAAGGGGCATGACCGTTGCGGTGCCGACATCTTCCAGTCGCTTGGCAAGAACGGGATCCGCGTTTATATACGGCAGGACCGTGAAGCCTTCCTTGACCAGAATTTCGGCCGCCGCGAGGGTCTCGATCGGGTCGGGAAGCAGGTAGTTTGGATCGGGATGGATTTCCAGCTTGATCCACTTGGGTAGGCCGGCGGCTACCGCCAGGCGCGCCAGACGCACCGCTTCGTCCGCCGTTCTCGCCCCGCTTGTGTTGGCAAGAAGCAGGTATCGCTCCGCATTGACGAACTCAAGGATGTTGGCGTAGGGATCTTTTTCGCCGCTGAGATCGGCCCGGCGCAGGGCCACGGTGACGATCTCGGCGCCGGAGGACGCCAGGGCATCGCGCATCAAGTCCATCGAGCCGAACTTGCCGGTCCCCATCAGGAGGCGGGAATCGAATTGCCTTCCAGCAATCTCTAGTGGCGCGGCGGACACGTCCCTTAGCCGGGAATGAGGTCTTTCACGGCCTCACGCTCCTCGTTCAGTTCCTGGGTGGAAGCATCGATGCGCTCCCGGGAAAAGGCGTCGATCTCGACCCCTTCGACCACCGACCATGAGCCGTCCGCGGCAGTGCTGATCGGCATGGAAGCGATCAGTCCGGTATCGATGCCATACTGCCCTTCCGAGCAAATGGCGACGCTGTGCCAGTCGCCGGCGGGGGTCGGAGTGATCAGGCTGCGCACCGTGTCGATGGCGGCGTTGGCGGCGGAAGCGGCGGAAGAGGCCCCGCGCGCCTTGATGATCGCCGCGCCGCGCTGCTGGACGACGGGAATGAACTCGGTTTCCAACCACGCGGTGTCCGTGATGACTTCGGGGACCGGCTTGCCGTTGATCCTGGCGTGCACGAAATCGGGGTACTGGGTCGAGGAGTGGTTGCCCCAGATGCAAAGATTCGTAACCGCGTTGGAGTGCACTCCGGCCTTCGCGGCGAGTTGGCTCTTGGCGCGATTTTCGTCGAGACGGGTCATGGCGAAGAAGCGGTCGTTGGGAACGCCGTCCGCGTTGTTCATGGCGATGAGGGCATTCGTGTTGCAGGGGTTCCCCACCACCAGCACGCGGACATCGCTGGCCGCACTCTTGGCGATGGCCTGTCCCTGGCCGGTGAAAATTTTGCCGTTGATGCCGAGAAGGTCGGCCCGTTCCATTCCGGCCTTGCGGGGCACGGAACCAACCAGCAGGGCCCAATTGGTGCCTTTGAATCCCTCCTCGAGATCTGCGGTGGGGGTGACGCTCTGCAGCAGGGGAAAGGCGCAGTCGTCGAGTTCCATGACCGTGCCTTCCAACGCACCCATGGCGGGTTCGATTTCGATAAGGCGGAGATTGACCGGCTGGTCCGGGCCGAAGACGGCACCCGAGGCGATGCGGAAGAGGAGAGCGTAGCCGATCTGGCCGGCTGCTCCGGTCACGGAGACGGTGATGGGATCCTTCATGAGGCGCTGCCTTTAGCGCGGGATTCGGACGAGGTCAATGGCAGGCCCGGATTCGTGGCAATCTCTTCCCGGGCCGCTGCTCCCGCCGCTCCCGGGGGACGGAGAAAAAGATTGCCAAATCCGGTCCATCCCGCATCATTGGCATGTCTGGAAGTTGCGGTGGTTGTGATTTTTTCGATCCGCCGTCAGGTTCGCCAAGCGCCTCACTGAATTCGGTATATTCAGAAGAAGAGGCTCCTCCCGACCGGGAAAGGTGTGTGCCTGCGGACCGTGGTGGATCCTCCACCCCCAACTTTCCGCCCGCAGTATATCCCGAGAGTTGCTCCCGAACCCCCTGGCCGGCCCCCTGAACATGGTCGAAACAAGCACACCTTGAAACGCGCTGATTTCGCCCCGGACCGCCCCTGTGTTTCCTCCTCTCAGATCGATCAACCATCATTTTTAGACATGCCCAAAGACTCCAAATCCGAGGCCTCCAAGGCTCCCAAGAAGAAGGCCCCCGCCAAGGCGGCCAAGAAGACAGCCACGAAAAAGGTGGCTGCCAAAAAGACCGCCACGAAAAAAACCGCAGCCAAGAAGGTTCCGGCGAAAAAGGCCGCGCCTCAGAAGGCCGCCAAGAAAGAGGACAAGACCGCCAGTGCCGAAACGAAGGCATCGCCAAAGCCCGCAACTCCACCGGCGGATGCTCCTCCGAAGTCCCCTCCCCCTGCCCCCGCTGAAGCCCGTCAGGATGCTCCTCGAGAGCGCGGTGAGCGGGTTCCAAATCAGGAAGGCAGTCAACGGAGCGGTCAGGGCGAGCAAGGGGAGCGCCGTGATCAACGGGACGGCGGAAGGAGTGACCGCCGCGATGGGCGGCAGGATCGCGACAACGATGGACGACGTGATCGCAATGAGGGTCGGCGCAACGATGGCCGGAGGGAGGACAGTGGGCGTCGGGACGACGGCCAACGCAATGAGAGCCGTCGAGATGACAGCCAGCGCAACGACGGCCAGCGCAACGACAGTCAGCGCAACGACAACCAGCGCAACGACGGCCAGCGCAACGACAACCAGCGCAACGACGGCCAGCGCAACGACAGTCAGCGCAACGACGGCCAGCGCAACGACAGTCAGCGCAACGACAACCAGCGCAACGACAGTCAGCGCAACGACAACCAGCGCAACGACGGCCGTCGAGATGACGGCCAGCGCAATGATGGTCGACGGGACGGCAATGGAGGTCGCCGGGGACGACGACGTCAAGGCAACAACGCGGTGCGCGGACGAGTCCGTGGCAAGGGTCGGAGCAACAGCAACAGCAATGATCGGCGCGGAAACCGGGATCGCGAAGGCGACGAAATGCGCGAAAGCAGGCCGGCCGAGTTGTCCGGAGATCCGGTGGCCGTGGATGGATTGCTGGAGATCGCCCCAAAAGGCTTCGGGTTTCTCCGCCGTCCCGAAAAGGATTTCGACCAATCCCGGGAGGACGTTTTTGTGCCGCCCGACATCCTTCGCAAGCACCACTTGCGGGTGGGCACCTGGATCAAGGGCATCGCCCGGGAAGGATCCCGTGGGGCCCAGCTGGTGGAGATCACCAGTGTCAACGACATGGACCCGGCCGAGGCCCGCAGGCTGCCGGCCTTCGAGGAGTTGAAGGCGACCAATCCCACCAAGCGAATTCCTTTTGAGACGGTTCCGGACCGCTACACCACCCGGGTGGTGGACATGATGGCCCCCATCGGTCGTGGGCAGCGCGGCCTCATTGTCTCCCCTCCCCGCTCCGGGAAGACCACCTTTCTTCTGCACCTCGCCGAGGCGGTGCGGGAGCGCCACGAGGAGACCCTCAAATTGATCGTCCTCCTGGTCGATGAGCGGCCCGAGGAGGTCACGGAATTCCGGCGCCAACTTCCCGACGCGGAGATTTACGCGAGTTCCAACGACATGCCCGCCAAGAACCACTGTCGCCTCGCGGAGCTTTGTATTGAACGGGCCAAGCGTCTCGTGGAAGCCGGCCAGGACGTGTTTATCCTCATGGATTCCATCACCCGTCTGGCTCGTGCCTACAACTCCGCCATGGGTGGCGGCGGAGGACGCGGGTTCCAGTCCGGTGGTATTGTCGCCGGAGCGCTGGAAATGCCCCGTCGGCTCTTTGCCGCAGCCCGCAAGACCAAGGAGGCGGGATCGCTGACCATCGTGGGCACCGCCCTGATCCAGACGAACTCGAAGGCGGACGAGGCGATTTTCCAGGAATTCAAGGGCACCGGCAACATGGAGTTGGTTCTCGACCGCAAGATCGCCGAGAACTTCATTTTCCCCGCCGTGGAGATTTTCAAATCGGGGACCAGGCGGGAGGAACTGCTGTTGCCCGAACACACCCTGCAGAAGATCTACCTGATCCGTCGGGGCCTGTCCGGTCACCGCTCGGTGGAGGCGATGGAGCGCCTTCTTTACTTCCTGAAAAAGTTCCCCAACAACGCCCAAATGCTTCTTGAGATCAAGGGGTGAGGTGGGCGCGGGCCACGCCCTTTCAAACCCCCGGCTTTTCAGGCCGGAACAGCTTTGTTCCCAGATTGTTCACAGGGCTTTTCGTCGAATGATTGGCTCGTGCAGTGATTTGGTGAACTTGCCGCCGTCCCCGGGTTGGCCTGCTCCCGGACGGCGGGGAGGGAACCACGGCTCTGGTCTGGGCATAGATTCGGAACAACTTTGTCCTCGGCGAATTAGGAAATCATAACCACCTAATGCTCTGATCATTAGAGTTGTTTTCAACAACAAGTTCTCCCAGTCCTTGTGGGAATATCCACATTCGATTCCCCGCCTTTGCGACCCGCCATGGCTCTGCGGGAGGAGCCGAACACTTAGACGGTTATGCCGAATGGACCGCTCCCCGCGATGCGTTTTGGGAGCTGCACCGCCCCTCTTCTTCTCAATTTCGCAAACTTATCCACAGAAGAAAATCGGCCCCCTTTCGAGGGCTCCAAACTCCTGGTTTGGCACCCAAAGGCACGGGCTGTCCGCAACTTCCCGGTTGTTCCGGGGTTCGCTCTCCCGTATTCCTATGGGAGCACTCGCGGCCAGCGCTATGACCCAACCCACCCCTGAAGATCGGAGTGATCCGAATGCCATCGATGTGGCACTGATGTTCCGGGCGGGCAAGGGTGATCAGGCGGCTTTTCAGGAACTGGTGGAACGGCATCAGCAGGCCGTGGTGGGGACAGTGGCCAAGATGCTGGGCAATGCGAGCGAGGCGGAAGATATTTCCCAACAGGTGTTCATCCGCCTCTGGAAAAGCGCGGCCCGTTACACACCGACCGCCAAGTTCACCACCTATCTCTTCACGATCACCCGCAATCTGGTTTTTAACGAGACGCGGAAGCGCCAGCGGCGAAAGACACACTCCCTCGACGAGCAGGAGGACGACTGGCACAAGCAGTTGGCCGAACCGGAGGAGGGGCAGCCGGACGTGCAGATGCTCCAGGGGGAATTGCGAAGCGCGGTCGATGCGGCCATCGCCTCCCTTCCGGAAAAGCAACGCCTCGCGGTGGTCCTGCGACGGTATGAGCAAATGCCCTACGAGGAAATCGCCGAAGTTCTCGAACTCACCGTTTCCGCGGTGAAGAGCCAGCTCTTCCGGGCTCGGACGACCCTGCGTGAACTGCTCGAGCGCTTCCTCGAGGAGTGAAGTCCGGAGCCGTTTACTCGTCCTCCTTCTTGCGCACGTCGTAAAGCGCCTCCCAATCCACATCGCCGTGATCGAGTCGTTGAATCTCGAATTCGAAGACGGCATCCTCGTTCCGCGGATCGATGATGGCCGCGATTTCCACGAAGCAACGCGCCAATAGTTTCCCGTCTTCCGCCTCCTCCTGCGAGAGCAGGCGTCCTCGGGAGAGCAGCAGGCGGGAAAGCACGGCGGGGCTGTAGTCTGCCTTGTGCCCCTCTGGAAGGATCCCCTTTTTCAGCTGGAATCCAATGACGAGGGCGTTGCGATTGCGGGGAGAGAGGTGCAGTGCGACGGCCAGCATGCGCTTGGCGGTCTCCAGCGACAAGGCGCTCGCCTTCCTCTCGATCACGAAATTCCCGGCGAAAATCGCGAGATTGGTGGCATATTCGTCGCGTTCCTTGGTCATCATCTTGACCTGGTCGCTAAAGAGCGAGCGTTCCACCACCAGCGGCACGAACTCGAAGGCCTTGGCTTCCTCTTCCTGGGCCGGGGCCAGAGCAATACCGAGGCAGGCAAATAGGAGTGTCACTTGCCGGATGCGCATCGTCAGGGGTATTGTCCCCTCCAGAGAGGCATTCGCAAGTGGCAATTCCATCCAGATCGACCGGTAAGGAGGACCAGCGGCAACAGGCCCGGCGCCTGCTGTCGGCACTGGATCCGGCCCATGCCGCGATCTGGTCGGGCGGGATCTCGGCCTTTCTGTCCACCTGGTTGGAGCAACATCCCGAGGTCACCCGTGTCGCCCTTTTCGCGGCCCTGCCCGGGGAACCGGACCTGCGAGCCCTGCACCAACTCCGCTCCGAACGGGAATTCCTCTATCCCCTCGTCCTTCCCGGAAATCAGCTATCCTTCCATTTGGTCGGCGATCCACGAACCTTGCGCAGTGGCCAGTTCGGCATTCCGGAACCGGATCCGCAGATCCATCCCCCGGTGCGTCCCGAGGACATTGACGTTGTTCTCTGCCCGGGCCTCGCCTTCGCGGCCGATGGAACCCGCCTGGGCCGCGGCAAGGGATTTTACGATCGGGTTCTCGATCACCTCCGTCCCGAAGTTCCCCGCATCGGGGTGGGTTTTGCCCTGCAATGGTCTCCGTCCCTCCCCCGCGAGGCACACGACGTCCCGATGACCCACTTCGTCAACGAGAAGGAATTGCTCCCGCTCAGGATTCCGCCGGCAGGGTCAGCTTGAAGGTGGGGATGCGGGTGAAGACCCGACGCCCGGATTCAGTCTCTCCGAAAAAGGACCCCTCCGCCGTCCCCGGCCCGCGGGTGACGTGGTAGCTGTTGTAGGAAAAGACCCCTCCCGGGACGATTTCCGGAAACTGGCCGACCACCCCGTCCCCTTCCACCACGACAAGCTCCGGATAGCCGTCCTCCCGCACCAACCACTTCCTTCCGAGGATCGAAACCCGCTCCGTGGAGTCGTTGCGGATGTTGATGAAATAGACGAAGGGGTGCGGACGGTCGCTGGGGGCATCGAGGCTGGGCATGTACATCACGTCGTCCACATCGACATGCAATCCCTCCAACTCCTCAAACTCCTTTGGCACGCCACCACGGTAGGGCTCCGACCGCACTTTTGCCAAGAACCGTCTTCTTGCGTGTCGCTGGACAGCATCTATCTTGACCCCATGCCCGGCCCTCCACCCGTTGCCCTCACCATCGCCGGCTCCGACAGCTGTGCGGGGGCGGGCCTGCAGGCCGATCTCAAGACCTTCGGCGCGCTGGGGGTGCATGGGTTGTCGGTGGTGACGGCCGTGGTGGCGGAGACGCCGTTTGAAGTGGCCGATCTGCACGAACTCCCCACCGCCGTCCTTCAGAAACAACTCTCCCTCCTGCTGGACACCTACCCCGTGGCCGCGGTGAAAACCGGAATGCTCTACTCAAAGGCCCATGTCGTGGCGGTGGCGGACCTGTTGCAGGGACGAGGCATTCCGCTGGTGGTGGATCCGGTGATGATCGCGACCAGTGGCGCCGCCTTGCTCACTGCGGATGCGGTCGAAGTGCTGGTCGGGCGGCTCCTTCCGCTGGCCACCCTGATCACGCCGAATCTGCCTGAGCTCACCGCCTTGCTTCCCGCCGCCGCTGCTCTTGATGCGGCAGCCCAGGTGGAGGCCTTGGCGAACAGGTTCTCGTGCTCGGTCCTCCTGACCGGTGGGCACGACTCGCAGGCGGGACGCGCCACGGATGTGCTCTGGCATGACGGAGCGCTCCACACCTACCAGAGGGACTGGATCGACCTCCCCAGCTCCCACGGCACCGGATGCACCATTTCAGCCGCCATCACGGCCGGCCTGGCCAAGGGATTGCCCCTCCCGGAAGCTGTGCAGGCCGCCAAGGAGTTCGTGACCTCGGCCCTACTTCAGGCCCATCGCTGGGAACTCGACTCCGGACGGATCCTGGTGGCTCTGGATCAGGTCACGCAGCCCGTCCGGGGGCCGGAGTAGTCCGGGCAAAAATGCCTTCCCGGACCCTAAACCCTCCTGAAAGAGGAAGAAAGTGGTAGCCCCGCCAGGACTCGAACCTAGAATGACTGAATCAAAATCAGGAGTGTTACCATTACACTACGGGGCTGTTGCCGTGAGGCGCGGATGAGGTAGGCTACTTTCCTGGGAAATTCAACCCCGAATCTCCGCCTATTAAAGAGCCTCGCTTCTTGACTACGGGGAGGGTTCCCGAGACCGTTCCGCCCCATGGATTATGGACCGCTCATCGATCAGCGGCGGGCTCGCCTCGCCGAGCTGGAGTCTTTGATCGCGGCCCCGGATTTTTTCAATGACGCCAAGGCGGCCTCCGTTCTGATGAGGGAACACCGGGGCCTTCAAAAACTTCTGGAACTTTGGGATGACTACCAGACGACCTCCCGAAACCTGGAGGAGAACCGGGAACTGGCGAAGGATGCAGATCCCGAAATCGCCGAGATGGCCGGCGAGGAACTCCCCGCGCTCGAGGCCCGCTGCGAGAAGTTGGGACAGGAGGTGCAGTATGCGCTCCTGCCCCGCGATGCCACCGAGGAGCGTGATGCCTTGATCGAGATCCGGGCCGGGGCCGGTGGCGATGAAGCCTCCCTCTTTGCGGGAGAGTTGATGCGGATGTATCAGCGCTACGCCGAGGAGCGCGGCTGGAAGTGCGAGCATCTCGAGAGCAGCCCCTCCGAGGTGGGTGGATTCAAGGAAGTGGTCCTGAAGGTGACGGGCGAGGAAGTGTTTCGCAACATGAAGTATGAGAGCGGTGTGCATCGGGTGCAGCGGGTGCCGGCCACCGAAACCCAGGGACGCATCCACACTTCCACCGTGACGGTGGCGGTCTTGCCCGAGGCGGAGGAGGTGGACATCGAGTTGCGTCCCGAAGACTTGAACATCCAGGCCACCCGTTCCGGAGGCCCCGGTGGACAGCACGTCAACACGACCGACTCCGCCGTGCAGATCACCCACCTGCCCAGCGGCATCCAGGTCAAGTGTCAGGACGGCCGCAGCCAGGGACAGAACAAGGAAAAGGCCCTGGAAATTTTGCGGGCCAAGCTCTTCGAGGCGAAACAGCGCGAGGAGAACGAAAAATACTCCGCGCAACGCCGCGCCCTGATCGGCTCCGGCGACCGCTCCGAGAAAATTCGCACCTACAACTTTCCCCAATCGCGGGTGAGCGATCACCGCATCAACTACACCTCGCACAACATCGAGGGCATCCTGGCCGGAGCCATCGGCGAGTTCACCGAACAACTGCAGAAGGCCGAAATGGAGCAACGCCTCGCGGACTCCGGCCTGAGCACCTGAGGCGCATGAAGACAGTGCTCGATTGCATGGAATCCGGGACGCAATACCTGGAAAAGCGCGGCGTGGAGGATGCGAGGAGCAACATGCAGTGGCTCATGGGTTTCCTGCTCGGTCTGACCCGCATCCAGCTCTATCAGCAGTTCGACCGTCCCATGGAGGAAGGCGAACTGGCGCCCTTGCGGGATCTCCTCAAGAAGCGTGGCGAGGGAGTGCCCTTGCAGCACCTCCTCGGCACGGTGGAGTTTTTGCGGCGCGAGTTTCTCTGCGATGGCCGGGCTCTGATCCCCCGACCGGAAACCGAGGAGCTCGCCGAGGCGGTCCTGAAGCGGGAGTTCCCGCGCCCTGCCCGGATCCTCGACATGGGCACGGGCAGCGGGGTGCTGGGACTCAGCATCGCGGCGGAACTCGGGGAGGCTTGCCGGGAGCTGGTCCTCGCCGATCTCTGCCCGGAAGCCCTGGGGCTGGCCCGCGAAAACGCCGCCCGGCACGGATTGATTCCCACCATTTTGGAGAGCGATCTCTTCGCGAAGGTCGAGGGCCGCTTCGACCTGATCGTGGCGAATCTCCCCTATGTCTCGGAGACCGACCGCGACGGACTTTCCCGGGAGGTCGGACACGATCCCGACCTCGCTCTTTTCTCTGGAAAAGACGGATTGGACGCCTACCGACGCTTCCTTCCCGAAGCGGCGAAGCGCTTGGAGCGAAATGGTTTGATTGCCTTTGAATTCGGAATCGACCAAGCCTCCACTCTTTCCCAACTCACCCGCGCGGCGGGCCTCACCGAATGCGAACTCCTGCCGGATCTGTCCGGGATCGTCCGCTTCGCCTTCTGTCGACCCCCGATTTCTCCCTGACCCGACTTCCATGGACAAACTCATCGTACACGGCAACAGCACCCTCAAGGGTACCATCAACATCTCCGGCTCGAAGAACGCCTCCCTGCCGATCCTCGCCGCCGCCCTGCTGACCGATGAACCGTGCATCATCCGCCGCGTCCCCGATGTTTCGGACACCAACTACATGTTGCAGATCCTGCGGGCCCTCGGTGCGGATGTGGAACGCTCCAGCGGCACGGTCCGCATTCATGCCGCCAACATCGTCCCCGAGGCCCCCTACGACCTCGTGCGGCGGATGCGGGCCTCCATCTGCGTGATGGGCCCCCTGCTCGCCCGTCTCGGCCAGGCCTGCGTGTCCCTCCCGGGGGGCTGCGTCATTGGCGACCGTCCAGTGGATTTGCATCTCAAAGGCTTGAAGGGACTTGGCGCGGATATTGACGTGGAAGGCGGAAACATGCACTTCACGGCTCCCAATGGCTTGAAAGGCTGCGAGATCGACCTCAGCGGCAAGCACGGCCCCACCGTTCTCGGCACCGACAATCTCATGATGGCGGCCGTCCTGGCCGAAGGCCGCACCATCATCGAGTCGGCCGCCTGCGAGCCCGAGGTGGTCGATCTGGCCGACTTTCTCATCCAGATGGGTGCGAAAATCGAAGGTGCCGGGACGCGACGCATCACCATCGATGGGGTGGGTTCGCTCAAGGGAGTGGACTACACCGTCATCCCCGACCGCATTGAAGCCGGGACCTTCATGGTGGCCGGAGTGATGGCGGGAGATGGGGTGACGCTCAACCGGGTGAACCGCGACCATCTTGCCGCGACGACCAGGGTCCTGCTCGAATCCGGGCACCTCGTGGAGTTCAATGAGGCCGGTGATCGTGTCACGGTCCGGCCTGGCGAAGCCCCTCAAGGTTGCAACATCACCACGGCACCCTTCCCGGGCTTCCCGACCGACATGCAGGCACAATTCACGGCCATGTTAGCCACCACGTCGGGAATCTCGGTCGTCGAGGACACCATCTTCCCGCAGCGCTTCATGCAGTGCGCCGAGTTGAAGCGCATGGGGGCCGACATCCGGGTGGACAACGGCACCGCCATCGTGACCGGGGTGGAAAGCCTCTCCGGCGCCCCCGTCATGGCCTCCGATCTCCGCGCTTCGGCGGCCCTGGTCCTGGCCGGACTCCGGGCCCGGGGCAAAACCGAAATTCTTCGCGTTTACCACATCGACCGCGGCTACGAGCACATCGACGAGAAGATTCTCCAACTCGGCGGTGCCGTGGAGCGGGTCCGGGAGTAGGAGGAGATCCGCAGGAAGGCGAAGCGTTGCCGCTGCGTGACCGATGGAAGCGGGTCGGTTAAGCAAAAAGGGGTCAGTCAAGGTTTTCGATTCTCTTCGCGAGTCTCCCTGCCATGCGTTTCGCCTCCTTCCATTCCCGGCCCCATTGTGGGCCCGGATCCGTCGCGACAAGTGTGGCGGTGCGCGTCGGCACCCCCATCCAGAGGTTCTCCGCGATCCACCCTGCCGCGACCACCGTCCGGCATCGGATGGCCCGCCCGATCACCCGCTTGCGCCAGTCGCCCTTTGCCAGGTTCTTCAGTGCCTCCCGCGACAGTCCCGCCTCGTCCAGCCCAAGTTCCAGAATCCGGCCCGCCATCCACTCCCCATGATCCCGCGTCTGCTCGCCGGTGTAACCCGAACTGCGGTGATGGCTCCCGGCCTCGCTCCCCTTCACCCCCTTCAGCTTCTTGAGCATCTTCTCGCGAAACTCCTCCGCGCCAAAGAACCAGCCACGCTGCAGGGCGCTCTGCAAACTCCGTTCTTCCCCACCGGGCAGGGGAGGGATCCCGCCTTCCCGGCGGGCGATCTCCTCCAAGTGCTCCAGATAGCGCCGCCGTTCCGAAGCCGTGTCCCCCCGGTACCCGCGTTGCAGCAAGCCTCGCTCGACCCGCACCCAACCGCTGCGCTTGCGCTTGCGCGGCGGCAACAGGTAGTCGCCCAGGCTCGACCAACGATAGTCCGCCAACTCCATCTTCCCGCGGATCAGTCCCGCCCGCACCGGATTGAGATGCACGTAGTCGATCAAGCACCCCAGATGCCCGTTCTCCTCCACCACCACCGCCTTGTAGCGTCCTCCGAACACATGACCCCACAAGCGATGATGCGCGTTGAACCTCTTCGTCCACGTGTTCTGCAGCCCCTTCATCCCGGCCACCAGATTCGCCTGCGGTGTCTTGAACACCAGATGGTAATGATTGCTCATCAGCACCCATGAAAACAGCTCCCATCCCGTCCGGTCCACCAACTCGCCCAGCAGCGACACGAACGCCGCCCGATCCCCGTCGTCCCGCACTATGTCCTCGCGCCGGTCCCCACGCGCCATCGCGTGGTAAACCGCCCCGGGAAACTCGATGCGCACTTGTCTCGGCATGCCCCCTTCTACCGGAGAATCGCTCTCAAGAAAAGCGGCTCTTCAGCAGAATCTGTGGGTGAATTCCGGCTCTGGCAAGTCCCCGAGTTGGTGAAACAAGGCGG
>JAQCFL010000264.1 GCA_027619375.1 Verrucomicrobiota bacterium
GGCGGAGCGCACAATGAAGTCATCCAGTTCCTCCTTGCTGCATTTCAGCGGAAACATCTCCTCCAACACGAGAGGCTTGCCGAGTTCGTAGGCGGCCAGGGCAGTGAGAGCCTTGTCCACTCCGCCTGCTTCTGGATAGAAATGAACACTCACGAAATCGAGCGGGACCCCGACCTCCTTCGAGTGGAAGAGCGGCTTGGCCTTCGGAAACACATGAGCCCAGGGGATGACGCCTACCGTGATGAGGTGCCGCGCATCATGTTTGCGGATCGCGGCGGTCAGCCGCTCCACCCACGTCCGGGCCACCTCCTCCCGGGTGCGACCCGCCAGATCGAGGCTGATGCGCTGCACGAAATGCTTCCCGCCGAACGCGTCACCCAGCCAATCCGTTTCCTTCTCACGACCGGGCAGGATCGGCTCATTCATGAGGTCATAGCAGAAGATGGCGGGGCTCTTCGCGCAGCGCTTTGCGACGGCCTCCCAGAACCGCGCCTGCACCGCCCAGCGTTCCGCCTCCCCCAGCGCGTCGTACCAATCCGGCACGTCCTCCTTGTGATAACAGCCAAGCCCCGTGAGGTTGAGATAGATCCCCTTCTCCCCGGCCAGCGCCACCAGCTTCGCGAGCCGCCCCAGCTCCGCCTCATTTGCACGCTCCGGCGTCTGCATGAATTTCCCCAATTGCAGATGAACTCGCACCACATTGACCCCCAACGCCTTCATCTCCTCGAAATCCTCCGCGACGCTCTTCCAGTCGGCATCCCAATAGTCCTCGATCAGGGCTCCTTCCGCGTTGTGATCATAATTCACCCCCCAGACCACGAACCGCTCCTCGCCCTCCCCCCGCACGAAGTGGCTCCTGTCTTCGCTCACCCGCACCCACTCCAGCCCCGCCCCCGCGACGGCGGGCGCCAGAACGAGGAGGGCCGCACTGCAGCAGCACCCAAAGGCTTTTCGGTGGATCTCCATCATCACGGGAAGCTTGAAATAAGTGCCGCCGGCCGGGATCGAACCGGCACGACCGTGAGGTCAACGGATTTTAAGTCCGCAGCGTCTACCAATTCCGCCACGGCGGCAGGTGGGGAAAACTAAGGCGTCGGGTGGCTCCATGAAGAAATCTCAGGTCCCCGCCTCGACGCTTTCGATGACCTCCTTGAGAAGGAGCTTGGTTTCGTCATCGGCGTTGTCGAGAGCGGCGCGGAGAGGACCCAGACTCTTGGCTCCGCCGATTCGTTTGAGAATCCTGATCGCGGATTGTTGCAAGCCACGCTCCTTACCCTTCAAGTGAGAGAGGATGGCATCCTCGGCGGCGGGCCCGATTTCCGCGATGATCGATTCCCACGAAACAGGATCGGCCACCCAGAGTGGCTCGATGAGGGAGACGGCCTCGGAGGACTGCCGCTGCACCAGGAACTCCACCATGCTGCGGGGGAGGGTCTGCTCAAGGGCCTGCATCCGACGCGCCACGCCAACCACGACACGATCCGACTCGTCGCCTTCCTCCGCCCAGACCTTGAGGGCGGAGCAGAGGTCCGCGCGCAGTTCGGGATCGGTCTCCTCCTCCAGCAGACCCATCATGCGCCGCGAGATCTCCACGCGGAAGCGAAGCGGCTCGACGGCGGCGAGGCGCTGCACGGCCTCCTTCACCCGATCAAGATCGATGTGGTCGAGCTCGTGCTGGTTCCGGGCGTAGAAGGCGGGGTGCGTGGTATCGGAGAGTTCGCGGAGGAGGTCTTCCGTGACATCCCCCATCCGGGCCGGCTCGAGGGTGACTTCAATCACGCGGATCTCATGGTAGATTTCCTCCACCCGTGAAAATCGCTCGGCGATGTCGGCGATCTGTTCGATGGAAAATTTCGGTCCCTCGATGACGAAGATCCCGCCCTCGTCGCGTCGGTAAAAGATGGGGCGCTCCGTGCTCTTCGTCTTGCGCTGCAAATAGCGGAGAAGCTGAAACTTGTAGCGCTCTTCCATGATCGGCGCCCAGATGACGGAAACATAGTCGGCGGCCTCGCCCGGATCGTCCTCATGGCTCTTGATGGCACGTTCCACCGGGGAGTAGCCGATCAACTCGCGGACCTCCTCCGCCGTTTTGCGTTTCGCCACGACGGGCAATTCCTTGGGGTCGTCCCCGAGATCCGAATCGAGCTCCCCGTAGACCGGAATGAGGGTCCGCGGGACGGGCAAGAGGAGGGAAAGGGCGATGACCCCCACCGAGAGGGGCAGCCCGAGGAGAAGCCCCTTCTTGCGACGGTGGCGGCAGCCATAAGCGATGAGCACCCCGCCCACCACGACCATGAATCCGGCCAGCACGGTCCGCTTTCCGACCTCCATGTCTTTGAGCACACCTTCCGGTTGGGTGCCCCAGACGAAAATGAGGATGGCCATGACCAGGATACAGCCGCCCATCAGGGTCGAAAACCACTCCTGGGGAGACATCGGGATGACATCGAGGGGCGAGGAAGTCTGGTTGTAGGCGGCGGTCTCAAAACGCCCCGTTCCACCCCCCCCCCCCGCGCTCGGGGCCCGGCCATAGCGTTCAAGGCCCTTCTTGGCCCGCTCCCCGGGGTAAAACTTGTCCCGCTTCTGGACGATGACCTCTTCGCCGAGCTTGAAGCGGTGCTCACAGGCCCCGCACTCCACGGTCCGCCCCTTGAGATCCTCGCTGACTTTGAATTGCCGGTCGCAGGAAGGGCATTGGATTCTGAGCGTCATGGTCGAAGAATGGCGCGGGGCGCGGGAGAGTTTCCCATGAAGGGACCGCAGTTCAATACATTCCGTTCGACATTTCCCGGCATTCACCGGTCTTGCCCAACGGTCCCGAAGCCGCTAGCTAGTCTTCATGCGAGCAGAGTATGTGATGTTGATGGGGATTCAGGAGCGCGATTTGAGGCTCCAGAACATTCAAACCCAGCTTGAACGAATCCCCCTGGACAAGGAGATGGCCGCCACCCGCCTCGCCCAGAACATCAAGGCCGTCGCCGACGCAAAATCGGCCGCCCAACACAACGAGGTCGCCATCAAGAGTCTCGAACTCGACACCAATACCCGCCGCCAAACGATCAACCGCCTCAAGACCCAGCAGTTCGAAACCCGTAAGAATGAGGAGTTTCAGGCGCTCAAACACGAGATCGACCGCTACACCAGGGAGGTCGATGAGCTCGAAACCCGCGAACTGGAACTCATGGAGACCGCCGACAAGCTCCGCGGCATCCTGAAGGAGGCCGAGGCCGCCTTGGTCAAGATCCAGGCCGGGGTGGACGAGGAGGTGAAGACCCTCGACGAGCGGGCTGCCGCCTTTGGCACCGAAGAGGCCACCCTCAAGGCCGAGCGGACCGCCAAGGCCTCCCAAGTCGATGAGGACCTTTTTTCCCTGTATTCCCGCCTCCTGAAGACCCGCGGAGCCCCCGTCCTGGTGGCCCTCAGCGATGCCGGGCAGTGCCTGGGTTGCCACGTGAAGGCCATTTCCTCGATTCAAGCCCGGGTTCGGGGGGAAAAGGAACTGGTGCAATGCGAGAACTGCGGCCGGATTCTCTACCCGGAATAGCCTGAATCCACACAAAAAACGGTTGCATTGGCCGGGGGCTAGGTGTAGCCATCCCGCCCCCCGACGAGGCTTGGGGCCCAAACGCCACTTTTCCCACCATGGACATCATTCGCAAGATCGAACAAGAGCAACTCAAGGACGACCGGACCCCCTTCAACGTGGGCGACACCGTCAAAGTCCACTGCCGGGTCAAAGAGGGCGACAAGGAGCGGATCCAGCTCTTCACCGGCCTCGTCATCGCCAAGGGCGGCCGCGGGATCAACGCCGCCTTCACCGTGCGCAAAATTTCCTACGGTGAGGGTGTGGAGCGGGTCTTCCCGATTCACTCCCCCCGCATCGCCCAGATCGAGGTCTCCAACCGCGGCAAAGTCCGTCGCGCAAAACTCCACTACCTTCGCGACCGGGTCGGCAAGCGCGCCCTCCTCGTGAAAAGCGCCGAGCGTCGCTAGTCCACGATCAGCCGCTTTCAGTTTTCATGAAGAAGGAGAGGTTCGCCCTCTCCTTTTTCTTTGGCTGGCGGCCGCCGCTCTCCGCATTGTCTTTTGACAATCGACCGGGGAAACGGAACGCTAGCCAGCGGTGCGAATAATTCCTTATCCGGTCGTTGCTATCCTTGCCCTCGCCGTGGTGGCGGGCATTTGGTGGGCACGCACCCGGCACATGGACTTCATGGTCTCCCGCGGCGGGGCCGCCAAACCCCTCCCCAGCTTCATCGCCCCCGTCGGCAACGAAAGCGATCCCTCCTCACTCCCCGATCCAACCTCCCGCCCCTCCACCTCCGAAGGCGGCGACGAAGCTGGCCCGAAAGAACCCGAACCGGACCCGCTGCGCCTCGGTGATCTGGAAAGCTCCCCCGGACTCGGGGAGTACAGCGAACTCGCCTCCCTCGGGGCCGCCCATCTCATTCTCGCTGCGGAAGAACTCGAAAATCGCGGAAACTTTCCCCGCGCTCATCTCGCTTGGGAACGCGTCATCGACACCTGCGATCCCACCCCCGAAGAACGCATCAAGGTCGGCGACGCCCTCCAACGCATCCGCCCCACCCTTCCACGTTGGAACATCGACCCGAGTGGCGAGTTCCCCCTCCTCCTCCAACTCGGCACGACCCGCACCACCGACACCGCCCTCAGCCCCGTCACCACCGACGTCGCCGATTTCCTCCACAAGGAATCCAGCGACCTCGTCTCCATCGTCCCGCACATCACCACCTCCCGCATCAGGGGCACACCCAAACAATCCCCCATTGCCCTCTATTTTTTCTCGGGAACCGGGGAGGATGAAAAAAATCAAAGTGAGCTGACTTCCATCAATCCCCCCACCAACGAGCCGGAGACCCTGCGCCTCGAAATGCTGGCCGCCCTCTACACCCTCATCCAACAGCGGGTGGCCGGTCTCGAGACCCTCACCCCCCCCGCCCCGGCCGCACACCCCGAGCGTCCCGAGGTCGACTTCGAGCGAAACCTCCCCCGCCTCCACTGGCAATACTTCG
>JAQCFL010000265.1 GCA_027619375.1 Verrucomicrobiota bacterium
GGTTTGGTAGGAGGCCTCCGGCACCAGGGTCCATGGGGCGGGGGCCTGGCCGAGGGTGGCGCTTTCGTCGAGGACCCAGCCTGGGGCGGGGAGGGGCCAGGCGACGCGGAGGTCTCCGTTGGGGAGGCGTTCGATGGTGAGGAGGGGGGCTCCGGGAGTTTGGATGACTCCGTAGAGGCCCCAGAATCCGCCCTGCAGGGAGAACGGGCCGCTGGCGGCGGTGGCGGGATCGGTTTGGCCGACGGTGCCGCTGACAGAGAATTCCCCGCCGGCGCTGCTGCTGGTGCCGCCGCCGCCATCGATGGAGAACCAGTTGATGGTGAAATCGGCGGGGATGGGTTCTCCGGCGGATGCCAGGCAGGGAATGAAGGCCGCGAGGGCGATGATGGCGTTCGCATTCATGAGACTATTTTTGCGCTTGGGTGTTTTCGAGGACGAGAGCTTCGAGGCGGGCCAGGCGGCTTTCCATGTCGGCCTTCTCGTCGCGCAGGGATTCGATCTCGGCTTGTTGGGCCTTGATGCCCTCCATGGCGACGGCGACGAGGTGCCCGTAGTTGACGCCGCGGGCATTGATGCCGTCTTTCTCCCATTCGACGACTTCTGGGAAAATTTTCCCGACCTCCTCGGCGATGAAGCCGATGTCGGCCTGGCCGCCGTTCTCCGGTTTCCAGTCGTAGCGCACGCCTTGAAGTTGTTGGATGAGTTCGAGGGCATTTTCGAGGGGTTTGATGTTGTCCTTGAGGCGGCGGGTGGACTGTTGAATGAAGGCCTGTGCGGTGACGCCGCCTTGCACCTCGACATCGTTGGTGAGGAGGAAACCGTTGGCGTCCTCGAGGGTCATGCGTGGGCCAGCACCGGTGCCATCATCGGCAACGCTGATGCGGCAGAGGTCGGTGGGGCCGAAGAGGATACGCGGAACCGAAGGTGGACTACCTGCGGCCGCGGCAGGAGGCAGGATGCGGATGCCGCTCGGATCGCGGAGTTGGAGTCCACCGGGGCCTGCGGGATCCACAGCGATGGTGCAGAGGTTGTCCGGGTCGTCGCCGAAGCCGAGGCGGGAGGCACCACCGGCGGTGGGGTTGAGGATGGTGACGCCGAACTCCTCGAGAATTTTCATGCCGCGGAGGCCGGTGGAGCTGGGGTCGACCTCGATGGCGCAGAGATTGTCGGGGTTGTTGCCGAAGGAGAGTCGGGCCACGCCGCCGGGGAGGGGGTTGCGGATGCGAACGCCGTGTTGATCGAGGAGTTGCATGCCTTGGATGCCGGTCGGGTCGGGATCGACGATGATGGAGCAGATGTCGGTGGGTCCGGGGCCGAACATGAGGCGGGAGACGCCGGACGGGTTGGAGCTGGCGATGCGGAAGCCGATGTTTTCATAGACGACGAGGCCGGTATCGACGCCATTGGGGTCGATGCCGATGGTGCAGTCGTCGGTGGGGCCGAAGATGAGGCGGTCACCGGTACCGGAGTTGCCGTAGAGGCGCAGGCCGTAGTTTTCGGCGACGCGGAGGCCTTGGCGGGTGGGGTCGATGCCGATGGTGCAATCGTCGGTGGGGCCGAAGATGAGGCGGTCCCCGAGGCCGGAGTTGCCGTAGAGGCGCAGGCCATAGTTTTCGGCGACGCGGAGGCCCTGCCGGGTGGGATCGATGCCGAGGGAGCAGTCGTCGGTGGGGCCGAAAGTGAGGAGCGGTGCGGCGGTGGGGCTGAGGGGAAGGATGCGGATGCCGGAGGGGTCGCGGAGGAGGAGTCCGGGAGGGCCTCCGGGGCTTACCTCGACGGTGCAGTCCATGGTGGGGCCGAAGATGAGGCGACAACCTTCGTTGTTTTGGCCGAGGAGGCGGAAGCCGACGGGATCGCGTTCGACGAGGCCTGGGAAGGCGGGATCGATGCCGAGGCTACAGTCATCGGTGGGGCCGAAGCGCAGGACAGGCGGTGATGCGGGGCTTGGGGAGAGGATGCGAATGCCGGCCGGGTCGCGGAGGAGGAGGCCGCCGGGGCCGGAGGGATCGATGCCGAGGGAGCAGTCGTCGGTGGGTCCAAAGAGGAGTCTTCCGCTGCCGGTCGGGTCGCTGACGCGGAGGACGGGCATGGAGACCGTGGTGAGGAAGATGGCGGGTTGGTCGAGTCGCGCGACGTTGCCGGCGAGGGCCCCGTCGGGGACGGAGCCGACGGAGTTTGCGAAGAGCGACTGAGGCGTGGCAGTGAGGGGGGTGGAGGGGGAGAGGACGTAGATGGGGCCGGCTCCGCTGCGGACACTGATCTGCAGATCGTAGGGGGTGCCATCGAAGAGGAGGGGATCGAAGGCGAGGTCGACCTGGAAGAGGCCGTCGGTGACATCGACCAATTGGGAGACGGGGGTGCCGACGGGGGTGGTGGTTCCGGACTCGAGGAGTTGGAAGGTCATTTCAAACTGGCCTTGGGCATTGGTTCCGTTCTGGGACAAAGACGCCCTGGTAGCTGAAGGCGTGTGTGATTGGCGCTGCGAGCAGCAACAGTGCGATGACTGAGGCGACCCGGGCGAGGGGTTGTAGTTTAGTTTTCATGGTGGTGCGGAGTTTCAGGTTGGCGGGGATGGGCTTGGCTTAACGAAAAGTACAAACCAGCAATAGCAATTCCGGCACGTTCGCTCTGGAAAGCAAGATGATTTGGGTCTGGGAAGGGAGAATGGGGGCCTGAGGACGGGTCTGGTGCGGAGAAAATGCGATAATTGGCCGAGCCTGGGAGGGGTTTGGCGGCTAAAAAGGGTGATGAGGAGGGGGTTTCCGCTGATGGGGCCTCCGCTGACCAGAAGCCATGAAAGAGATTTACGGACACGATGCCTATTCGCCGGACCAGATTGCGGAGCGGGTGGAGGGGGTGGGTGTGGCGAAGGCGGGGTTGCCGATTCTGAAGATGGGGGCGCTGGCAGTGTTGGCGGGAGGGTTCATTGGATTGGGGGCCATGTTCTACACGATTGTGGTGGCGGATCCGCATCTGGGTTTTGCGCTGCAGCGGGTCCTGGGCGGAGTGGTGTTTTCGCTGGGGCTGATCCTGGTGGTGTTGGCGGGTGCGGAGTTGTTCACGGGAAACAACCTGATGGTGATGAGTTGGGTGAGTTGCCGGATTTCCACGAAGCTCCTGCTGCGGAATCTGGGGATCGTCTATTTGGGAAATGCGGTGGGTGGGGCGGGGCTGGCGTGGTTGGTGGCGCAGTCCGGGCACGGGGAGTTGGGAGGCGGCAAGGTGGAATCGGCGGCGGTGGCGATTGCGGCCGGGAAGGTGTCGATGGGGTTTGCGGAGGCGTTTTACAAAGGGGTCCTGTGCAACGTGTTGGTGTGTCTGGCGGTATGGCTGGCGATGGCGGGGCGGAGTGTGACGGACAAAATATTGGCGGTGGTCTTCCCGGTGGCGGCATTCGTGGCGGCGGGGTTCGAGCACTGTGTGGCGAACATGTATTTCGTGCCGCTGGGGATTTTTCTGGCGGGGGAGAGCGCGCCGGAAGGATTGACCTGGGGGGCGTTTCTCGCGAACAACCTACTGCCCGTCACCCTGGGCAACGTGGTGGGCGGGGCGGGGCTGGTGGGGTTGGTCTATCACGTGATCTACCACCGGAAAGGGACTAGCCCATGACGCTGCCGCGCTTGCCCAGCCACAGCAGTCCGCAGATGCCGATGATCGTTCCGATCGGAAAGCCTGGCAGCATGAGCACCGAGAGCACCAGGCCTTTGGTCCGAGAACGGGGATCCAATTTGATCAGACCAGCTCCCGTCAGCGCAAAGAACAGGCCAATGATCAAGCCCAGGACTCCGGAGGCTGCCGAGCATGCGGGAGTATTCGGCGTGGGAGTAGCATTTGCCCTGGGTGATGTTCATGAGGAGGGCGGAGTATTCGGCGACGGGAATGGGGCCGGTTTTGTCGTCGTGGAGGAAGGCCCCGTGGATGACGAGGAGGCCGTTGGCGGGGAGGGCGGCGGCGGCTTTTTCGACGAGTTGGCGGGCTTCGGGGAGATCCCAGTCGTGGAGGAGGTTGGAGAGGAGGATGAATCCGTTGGCGCGGCAGAGGGTGAGGAGGACATCGAGGGGGCGGGCGGCGAGATCGAAGTGCGCGGCGATCTCGGCGGTGTTGGCGTCTGGTTGTTTGTGCAGCCAGGAGAAGAGGTCGAGGTGGAGGAGGGCGGTGGCGATGAGTTCGGCGGCGTATTGGCGATCACGGAGGTGGAGGATCGGGCCGGGATCGGTGGCGGGGAGGGTGGTGAGAATGGGGTCATGGTGGGTGGTGGAAGGAGGGATGTGGTTCGGTGGGGATTGGCGAAAAGAATCGATTCTTGCGGGATTGGAGTCACTTGGCAAGTTGATGAGGGGGGAGGGGAAGGCGTATCAGGATTTTCCCGGGGGGGTGCGATGTTCGCCGAAGTATTTTTCGCTGCGGTAGCGGAGCCAGACGCGGAGGGTTTGGGGGAGTTGTGCGCGTTCGGTTTGGGAGAGGCGTTCGTAGAATTGGAGGGCGCGTTCGCGTTCGCGGCGGCAGGCCTGGTTGTTGTGGGCGTCCCAGTGGGAGCGGGCGAGGCGGATGCGTCGGGCGGTTTCCTTGACGAGGGCCGGGCCGGTGAAGTCGGCGTCGTCTTTCTTGTGTTTTTTGGCGGGCATGGGGGGAAGGGCGTTGCGGTGAGGAGGCGGGAGGGGGTGAGGAAGGTTGAGGGACTGCGGCGGTGAGGGTGGTGAGGAGGGAGAGGGAGGGGCGGGTGGTGGAGGCGGGAGCGGGGGGCTTGAACCGCCGGACCGATCGGAGAGCGGTCCCACCCTTTGTGGTCCCACCCGTTGTTAGGCGGTGGGGGCGAGGGATTGGCCGAGTTTGATGCCGGCCCAGACGGCGGCGAGGCCGAGGAGGACGGAGAGGAGGATGTTGGCGAGGGCGAGGGCGGGGAAGCCGTCGCGGAGGGCTTCGAAGGTGTCGCGGCCGAAGGTGGAGAAGGTGGTGAAGCCGCCGAGGAAGCCGGTGACGAGGAAGGGGAAGATCCAGGCGGGGGGTTTGTGGACGAAG
>JAQCFL010000266.1 GCA_027619375.1 Verrucomicrobiota bacterium
GGGGTTGTGCTACTCCTTTTGGAAATGAAGGGGGAGGCCTTTGGGTTTCCAGAATTTGGTGAGGCGGGATTGGATGTCGATGGTGGAGCCGACGTCGAGGATGGGGCGGGGGCGGCGGGGATCGCGGTGGGCGAGGGCGGTTTGCAGATAGGTTAACGCAGGGATTGGAGGTAGGCGAGGACGTCGCGGAGTTCCGGTTTGGTGAGGAGGAGGTTCATGGGGGGCATGGAGGAGACCGGTGGGGTTTGGGAGGCGACCTCGGCGCGGGGGACGGTGCGGGTCGTTTCGTCGGCAAGGCGGATGTTGAGGGCCTCGGGGGTTTCCTCCGTGAGGGTGCCGGTGAGGGTGTCGCCGTTCTTGAGGGTGATACTAGTGAGGCCGTAGCCGGGGGCGATGGAGGCACTGGGGGAGACGAGGGACTCGAGGAGGAATTGTGGTTCCTTGGCACCGATCTGGCCGAGATTGGGCCCGACGGTGCTGCCGCCCGCGTCGACGGAGTGGCAGCGGATGCACTGGGCGGCGAGGTGGTTGTTGAAGAGGTCTTTGCCTTTGGCCGGGTCGCCGCCGTGGAGGGTGCCGGCGTAGGGGGCGAAGGGATCGGCGGACTGTGATGCCTCGAATGCGGCGAGAGCGTCCTGAACTTCCTTGTTGGTGGAGGAGCGGACCGCTTCGAGGACATCGAGGTGGACTTCGGGGATCAGGTTGCCGGACTGCATGGCTTGCAGGGCGGCGAGGAGAACGGGGGCGGCGGCGGGTTGATCGAACTGGGTGAGGGTTTCGAGGGCGGCGCGTTTGTCGAGGAGGCCGCCGTGGGTGATGGCGCTCTGGGCGAGGTTGATGAAGGGTCTGGTGTTGGTGAGGCCGAGGGCGCGGAGGCCTTCGGAGCGGATGACCTCGTGTTCGGAGCGGACGGCGATTGCACCGGCGGCGGCGTATTGTTTGGGATCGCCGGCGAGGAGGCGGAGGGCTTCCGGGGCGGTTTCGGGGTGGTCGGCTTTGACGATGGCGAGGAGTTCGGCGGGGTCGGTGCCGATGCCGTAGGTGCTGGCGGCGGCGCGGGCTGCCTTGGCAATGGCCGGGTCAGGGTCGGCGAGGAGGGCGGTGAAAGCCTCGGCGACGGCGGGGGCGATTTTGGAGGCCTTGACGGGGCGGAGGGGGCGGTTCCGGCCTTCCACGGTGTCGAGGACGGGTGGTTGGGGCCAGGTCTGGAGGAGGTCGAGGGCGAGGAGGCGGAGGGGGGTGGGTGCTTCCTTGTTCGCGGCAAAGGTGGAGACGCGGGTGGCTTGTTCGGGGGTGCGAAGGCGAAGGGCGGCGGAGAGGGCGCGGCGGAGGGTGCGATCGTGCTGTTTGGGATTGTCGAGGAGGGCGGCGAGGGCGGGGAGGGCGCCGGGGATGGAGTTGTCGTCGTGGATGGCGCTGGCGGCTTCCGCGACGAGGAGGGAATCGGGGTCGGAGAGGAAGGCGGTGATTTCCGGGGAGCGTTGGCGGCGGAGGGCGAGGATGGCGGCTTGGCGGCGGACCGTGGATTCGTGTTTGAAGAGGTAGGTGAGTTGCGAGGAAGTGGTGGCACCGCTCAGACCCATGACCGCGGCGTGGCGATGGTAGGGATCATTGCCATGCCGATCGAGATAGTTGAGCAGCGGGTCGAGGGCCTTGGTGTCTTTCAATCGACCGAGGGCGATGGCGGCGAAGAATGGGGGGCGGTCGGCGGGGTCTTTGAGGAGTTTGATGAGAGGAGCAGAAAGTGGCAGGCCCAGAGCCGGGATTTCGGAGGCGACCTTGGCGGTTTGAGCGCGAAGTTCGGGATCAGGGTCGGTGAGGCCCTTTTGAAACGGGAGTGCGGCGAGTTCCGTGCCGGTGCGGCCGAGTTGACCGAGGCCCCAGAGGGCGTGGAGGCGGGCGAGGAGGGGTAGTTTGGGGTCGGTGTAGGTGAATTCGAGTGCGTCTATTTCCTTGCGGTGGACCAACTCGAACTGGGCCTTCATGCGGACGCGTTGGTCGGGGCTGGAAAGGTGTTCGGCGAGTTCTTTGCTGGAGGGTTTGGACCAATCCGCGGCGATGAGTTGGGCGATGTGTTCGCGGTATTCGCTGGTGGACTGGGAGGGGTCGTCGAGTTTCCAGACGCCGCCCTTCTCGTTGAGTTCGTAGCCTTTGGCGGACCAGTCGGCGAGGTAGAGGGCGCCCTCCGGGCCGAAGCCGAGGCCGACCATGAGGAAGCCGGAGGCGACCTGGTGTTCGTTGGTCATTTTGAAGGCTGCACCGTCCTGCTCGGTCTTGAAGGCGAAGAGTTTACCGGCGGGGAAGCTGGTCATGAAGAAGTGATCGGTGTAGTAGGAATTGAGGGCGGTGCCCGGGTTGAAGACGAGACCGGCGGGGCCGTCCTTGTAGGATTGGAGGGGCGGGGTGATGTAGGCGGGTTGGCCGGGGTGGGCGGGGATGGAGAGGCCTTCATTCATCCAGGGATTCCAGTCCTTGCCGCGGTATTGCCAGTTGTTGCGCCAGCCGTGGTCGGAGCCTTCGGTGATGTAAACGAAGCGCTCTTTTTCGTTCTTCATGTCGCCGTCGTTATCGACGCCGAACAGGTTGCCGAACTGGTCGAAGGCCGGTTGTTGGACATTGCGGAGGCCGGTGGCGAAGAGCTCGAGGTTGGAGCCGTCGAGTTCACAGCGGACGATGGCCCCGGAGAGGGGGTTGGCGAGGACCTTGCCCTCCTTGGTGGTGACATGGAGGCCCTTGTCCGGGGCGGAGGCATAGAGGCGGCCGTCTGGGCCGATGAGGGGGCCGCTGAAGTTGTGGCCGGCGTAGGCGAGGCGCACGGAGAAGCCGGTGGCGAGGGGTTCGCGGACATCGGCGACGCGGTCGTTGTTGGTGTCCTTCAATTTGAGGAGGTCGGGCTCGATGGTGGCGTAGAGGGTGTTGTCCCAGGCGGTGAGGCCGGCGGCGATGCCGGTGACCTCGGTGTTGAAGCCTTCCGCGAAGGTGGTGGCGCGATCGGCGAGGCCGTCTTGGTCGGTGTCCTCGAGGAGGAGGATGCGATCGGTGAGGACGGTGAGGTCGTTCCAATCGATGGTGCCGTCCTTGTTCTGGTCCTGGATCTTCTTGTAGCGCTCGGCTTTTTCGGGGGTGAGTTCGGCATGGAGCCAGGCGCGTTTTTCCTCGATGGTGGTGAGGGAGAGGTCCTTTTCGATCCAGTCGCGGAACTCGCGGATGTCGAGGTCGGCAGCCTTGCGGCGGACGACGGAAGTGGCGTAAACGCGGCCCTGGTCGTCGACGCAGACCGCGACGGTGTTCTTGAGGAAGGGTTCCTTGGCGAAGAGGCGCAGTTCGGTGTCGTGGGCGGCCTTGATGGGTTTGCCGGGATCGAAGGGCGGGGCGGCGAGGAGGGTGGGGAAGATGGAGAGGAGGCAGATGAGGCTTAGGACGAGGGCGGACTTCATGGGGTTGGAGGGAACGGGGTAGGTGACCGATGATTTCACTGATTTCCCTGATTTTTCCAAGCACGATTGGTGAAATCAATTGGTGATCCGTTTGCGGGTGAGGGCGCAGCATAGGAAGAAGGCGGCGGCGATGACGAGGAAGTAGGCGGGTTGGAAGGAAAGGACCTTGAGGAAGGCGGCCCGCTCGTCGCCTTGCACGGTGGTTTGCCAGGCGACGAGGGAGCCGAAGGCCACGGCAATGCTGCCGTAGCCGAGGTTGAAGGCGAGGCCCTTCACACTGAGGACGGTGGCCCGCTGCTTGGAGTCGGCGAGGCGGTTGAGGGTGCGGCTGGTGAGGAAATCGAGCCAACCGAGGACGGTCATGAGGAGCATGGCGGGGAGGACGCCGAAGTAGGGCCAGGCGGGGACGAGGGCGGTGAGGCAGAGGAGGACGACGGTGGAGATGAAGGCGAGATTGGTTAGGGGGCCGAAGCGTTGGGCCATGCGTTTGGCGAGCACGGGGACGAAGAAGCCGAAGATGGCGATGGTGGAGCCGATGAAGCCATAGGACCAGGGGGGGAGATCGATGAGGCGGTAGTATTCCGAGTTGATGGTGGCGAAGTTCCGGACGATGGAGTCGATGAGGAGACCGCCGAGGACGATGCGGAGGGCGAGCGGGGTTTTCACGACCCAGGCGGCGGCGCGAAGGGTGACGCGGCAGGCCGAGCAGATGCGATCGTAGGCGGAGGCGCTGTGGTCGTCCTCTCGTTTGGTTTCGCGCATGCGGAGGGCGATGATCACGCAGGCGATGGACTGAAGGAAAACGATGGCGAGGGGGAAGCGGAGGGTGAGGGAGCGGTCGAGATCGAGGGGGAGGATGGCGTTGAGGAGTTTGTCATCGAAGACGAGGGCGCCGGTGGTCATGGCGAGGAAGAAGCCGATGGAGCGCCAGCGCATGGTGGTGGCGAGGACGTCGTCCCAGGAGTCCTCTTCGCCGTGTTCGACGAGGGTATCGAAGGCGAGGGCCTGGTCGGCCCCGGAGGCGGCGGCTTCGGAGGCGCCGGAGAGGAGGCGGTTGAGGATGCACATGCCGAGGAGGAGGGCGCCACCTCCGGCGGGGGCGAAGAGGAGGAGGGCCATTTCGCCGACCATGAGGAGGGCGGCAACGACGATGAGGCGGCGTCGGCCGAGGGTGTCGGCAAGGGCGCCGGAGGGGACTTCGAGGAGGAGGATGGTGGCGGCCCAGATGGCGTTGAGGAGGAGGAACTGATCGAGGCTGATGCCGAGGTCGAGGAAGAGGACGGCCATGACCGGGTAGTAGGCCCGGGCGTTGTAGAGGACCGTGAACCAGGCATAGAGGCGGACGTTGCGGTGACGGAAGGGGCCGTTTTTTTGCAGGAGTTCGCGCACGCTGAGGCCACTTTGCCGAGGATTGAGGGCTTGGCAAGGGTGGGGGCGTTCGGTGGGCGGTGTTCAGTATTCAGTGGGCAGAAGTCAGAAGTCGGGGAATTTGCGGAATTTGTTGATTGGCGGGGTGGGGAGCAGGGTGGGGGAAAGGGATGAGATCGGGGGTGGAATAGTGACTTTACAAGCGGGGTGG
>JAQCFL010000267.1 GCA_027619375.1 Verrucomicrobiota bacterium
GGGACGCGGGGGGAGTTCGGGGGGAGGGTGGGGTTGTTTCCGGATTTCACGCGGGGCAACAACAAGGGTGCGGTGAAGGTGGCGCGATTGGAGGAGGAGCTGGGATTGGTGGCGGAGGGAGGGAAATTTGCGAACAGCGCGGGCTACAGCGACAGCAAGGCGGATCTGCCGATGTTGGAGTTGTGCGAGGAGGTCACCGCGGTGCATCCGGAGGGGTCTTTTGCGGCATTGGCGGAGCGGCGGGGGTGGCGGGTGATGCGGCCGGCGCGGCCGTGGAAGGATCGGCGGGAATTCGGGTGGGCGGCGTTGCGGATGATGTGCGGGTTGTGGCGGGTGTGAGGGAGAGGGGAGAGGGGTCGGTTGAATTTTGGGACTGGGGCCTATTTGAACATTGGAGTGTGGAGTTTCGAAGGGGCGGACCCGATGAATTGGGGACAATTTCCAACCCCCAATTTCCAGATAAATTGCAAATCCAGATCCCAAGAACCAAATGCGGAAGGCCGAAGCGCTTGGTCTGGCGCCGATGTCCTGGTCCGGGGCGGGACGGCGACAGCCACGGGGGAGAGGTGCGACGGTTGATTGTGGGAGCGGGAGGGGTAGGGGGGGGCAATGGGGGAACCGCCGACGCCTCGCAGAGGCGCCGCTACGCGGGGAGGGGGGGGCTTGCTACCCAGTCTTCGCCGGAGGCTACGACCGGCATGCGGGACCCATCCTTCGCCCGAGGCTACGGAGGGCAAGCTGGTCACGCCACCGGGCGGAAAGCCTTTACCGGGGGGAAATGGGTGCTATACCCACCGGATTCCCGGGGGGACCCGGTTGACGATATGAACAGAAATCGAGAAACCAACTGGGGGCGTGGGTCCACGTCCAGAGAAGCTTCGCCACGCCGCTTGACCATGCTTTTTTGCGTTGGGTCAGCGGCTTTTTCTTTGGCGGGGGAAGAACCGGTGCCTTTTGTGCCGGTGCCGGAAGAACACAACAGTGGCGACTGGTGCGAGACCTACAAGGGGCTCGGCAAGCTCTACTCAAACCCGGAGGGCCAGTTCATTCAGGAGCTGAAGGTCTTCAGCCGACTGCAGTATCAGTATGCGTATATGGACGGCACGGCGAACGGGAACGACGATTTCAACTACGAAACGGACGAGTTTCGGCGGATGTATGCGGGGGGGAGCGTGAAGTTCCTGCAGCATTTTCTGCTGAGCGGGCAGGCGAATTACTTTGATGACAAGAAGCCGACCGGCAAGGACGACCGGGGGATCGAGTTCCAACACATGTGGGATCTCTACCTGAAGTTCGACGCGAAGAAGGCCTTCGGGCTGGATGGGTTTGAAGCGTTGCAGGTCGGCTACGGTGCACGGGAGGTGAATGTGAGCGCGGAGTGGAATGTGTCCTCCAAGAACATCAAGACGGTGGAGCGCTCGGCGATCTCGAACAAGATCTGGGCGTATGACACGGAGTTCTCGAACCCCACCGGGATTTGGGTGGAGGGACAGAACGGCAGGCTGGGCTGGACGCTCGGGGCCTTTTCCACCACGCAGGACGACTGGTTGGCGGATTGGGATGACGGGGAGCTGTACTACCTGAAGTTCCTCTACGATTTCGCGGAAGCGACGGGTGCGGACGTTTCGCAGGTGTTGTGGACCTTCTCTTAGAACTTAATCAAACCAACAACAGAACAAGAACATGAAATTGCAATTGATGGGAGCGGGGGCCCTGGGTCTGGCGCTTGTGGCCAGTTCCTGCGGGAAGAAGAAGGAAGAGGCCGAGTCGCAGGGCGGCACGGCGGCGGGTGGTGCACCTGCTGCCGAGGCCGTGCTGAAGTTTTCGGCGATTCCGGACAGCGACACGACCGGGCAGTCGGCGAAGTACAAGCCGGTGGCGGACTTCATTGCGAAAGCGATGGGGATCAAGGTGGAATTCGTTCCGGCGATCGACTACGGGGCCTCGGTGGAAAAGTTCCACAACGCGGACATCCAGATGGCCTGGTTCGGCGGAGTGACCGGAGTGCAGGCGAGGGACGGAGTGCCCGGGGCCCGGGCGATCATCGCGGGCGTGGAGGACTTGGCGTTCAAGTCCTACTTCATTGCGAACGGATCGACCGGTCTGATCGAGTCGGACACCTTTCCGAAGGAAATCGCGGATCTGACGTTCACCTTCGGGAGTTCGGGGTCGACCTCGGGATGCGTCATGCCGGTGCATTTCATCATGGAAGCGTCGGGCAAGACGCCGGACGCCTTCTTCACGAAGAAGCCGTTCGGGTTCTCCGGGGCGCATGACAAGACGGCCCAGCAGGTGCAGGAAGGGACCTTCCAGGCGGGGGTGATGAACTACACGAACTACGACCAGATGGTTGCGGACGGGACGATTGATCCCGCGAAGTGCGTGAAGATCTGGGAGACCCCGGCCTATGCGGACTACAACTTCACGGTGCATCCGGAGCTGGAGAAGATGTTCGGAGCAGGGTTCATCGACAAGTTGCAGGCGGCCCTGGCGGCCTGTGAGGATGAGGCTGCCTTGAAGGCGCTGGGTCGGACGAAGCTCGTGAAGGTGGACAACGACACCTTCGCGGGGATCGCCTCGGTGATGGAAAAGGTGAAATTTGAATAACAGGTGTTAGCATGGCGTCCTGTCGGCACACTGGTGACGGCAGGGCGTTCTTTTTTTGATGGCGACGGCAATCCAGGTGGAGGGGGTGACGCGGCGTTTCGGCGCGGTGGAGGCGTTGTGCAGGGTGGATTTGGAGGTGTCGGCGGGGGAGCGGGTGGCCTTGATCGGGCCGTCGGGCTGCGGGAAGACGACCTTGTTGAAGGTGCTGGGGGCGCAGTTGGCGCCGGATGAGGGGACGGTGGAGGTATTGGGGAGGAATCCGCTGCTGCTGAACGAGCGGGAGTTGCGGGCCCTGCGTTCGGCGTTGGCCTTCCTACCGCAGGATCTCGGACTGGTGCCGAACATGCGGGTGATCCAGAACGTGGTGGGGGGGCGCTTCGGGAAGCGGTCGTTGTGGGGGGCGTTGCGGGATTTGATTTTGCCGGGATTGGAGGAACGGCGGCGGATTTTTGCGCTGTTGGGGCGGGTGGGGATCGCGGAGAAGATGTACGATCGGGTGGATTCCTTGTCGGGTGGTCAGCAGCAGCGGGTGGCGGTGGCGCGGGCCTTGTTTCAGGAGCCGGAGGTGTTGTTGGCGGATGAGCCGATCTCGGCGGTGGATCCGGCCCGGGCGCGGCAGTTGCTGGAGTTGCTGGTGGGGTTGTGCGGGGAGGAGGAGTTGACCTTGGTGGTGTCGATGCACCAGTTGGAGTTGGCGCGGGAACATTTTTCGCGGATCGTGGGATTGAAGGAGGGGCGGATCCTGTTTGACCGGGAGGCGGATGCCCTGGAGGCGGAGGAGATGCGGGCGTTGTACGAACTGGAGACGGAGGTATGACGGGTGGGGCACGGCTGTGGATGGGGCGTCGGCTGGTGCTGGTGGCGGGTGCGTTGGTTTTTGTGCTGTGCGCGGTGCATTTGGGGCCGCGGATGATGGTGCTGAGCGAGGGGGCGGATCCCTTCGCGACGATCATTCGCTTCTTCGGGGCGGCCTTTGCGCCGTCCTTTGTGGATCAGAATCCCAGTCTGCCGGAGGGGGCGACGCCGTTTTTGGTGCGGCTGGGAGGGGATGTGTTGCGGACGCTGCGCTATGCGTTGGTGGCGATGAGTCTGGCGGTGCCGTTGGGGATCGGGTTGGGATTTTTCGCCTCGTCGGCGTGGTGGCCGGTGAGTGTGGATTATGGGCGGCCGCGGTTGTGGCGGCGGGTGGTGAGAGGGACGCTGCGGGTGTTGCGGTGGGGGTGCCGGGCGCTGATCGCCCTGATGCGTTCGGTGCATGAGCTGATCTGGGCGATGTTCTTTCTTTCGGCGCTGGGGGACGCGCCCTTGACGGCCTGCGTGGCGTTGGCCCTGCCGTTTGCGGGGACACTGGGAAAGGTGTTTTCGGAGTTGGTGGATGAGGAGGGGCAGGCGGCGCGGTCGGCGCTGATGGCGGGGGGGGCGACGCCCCTGCAGGCCTTTTTGGGGGTCCTGGTGCCGCAGGCCTTTCCGGGGCTGTTGACCTATGCGCTGTATCGTTTCGAGTGCGCCCTGCGATCCTCTGCGGTATTGGGGTTCATTGGTTTGGAAACAATGGGGCTGGGGATCCAGCGTTCTTTTGAGAACCTGTATTTCGGGGAGGTGTGGACGCAGTTGTATGTATTGATTGGGGTGATCGTGCTGGTGGATCGGCTGGGGGCGCGGTTGCGGGAGCGTTTGCACAAGGGGGTGGCGCGACGGCGGGTGGTGGAGCGGGTGGAGGAGGCGGAGTTGCGGAGAACGGCACTGCGGGACTGGCTGGTGCGGCTGTCGGGGGTGCTGGCCTTGGGGTTGGTGCTGGTGTCGTGGAATGTGGGGGCGCCGTTGGCGGAGGGCTTGGCGGGAGCGCGGCAGGGGGAGCGGATGGCGCGCTTTGTGACCAAGCTGACGCCGGAGCCGGGGCGGCCGGAGGATCGACTGGCGGGGTGGGAGGAGCGGCGGGAGGCCTTGGTGGAGCATCGCGGGGAAGTGGGGGAGTGGGCGTGGACGCTTTGGAGGAAGACGGGTGCGGAGGCGCTGGGGAACACGCTGGCGATTGCTTCGGCGGCGATTGTGTTGGCGGCGCTGGGGGCGGGGATTTTGTTGCCGTGGGGGAGTCGGGCATTGGCGACGGCGGAGCCCTTCGGGTTGTTGGGCGGGGTGTCGAAGGCGAGGCAGCGGGTGGTTGCGATGGGGGGGACGGTGGTGCGGAGTATCTTTGTGCTGACGCGGGCGGTGCCGGAATACATCTACGCCTTTCTGCTGGTGGCGCTGCTGGGGCCGAGTGCGTGGCCCTTGGTGTTTGCGTTGGCGCTGCACAACATCGGGATCCTCGGGAGGCTGTGGGGGGAGGTGACGGAGAACGAGCGGTCGGAGGCGGTGATGCAACTGGGGAGAGGGGGGGCGGGTCGCTGGCAGATG
>JAQCFL010000268.1 GCA_027619375.1 Verrucomicrobiota bacterium
GGGAGGGGCGGGGCTTGACCCGTGGGGGGGCGAAGAGTTTGGCTTGGTGGGAGAGTCGAGCTTGGTGGGGTGAGAGGGGACTGGGAGGGTCGGGTGGACGGGGACACCACCGCCCCGTCAAGCCGGGTGCCGCCGGGCGGTGTCCCGTCGTCGCCTACGGCTATGCCGGGGCACGGCAAGCCACCGCACTCCGGGGGGAAGAGCGGAGGGCGTGGGTGCGGGAGGGGCCTTGGTGGGGAAGGGGGTGGAACCGCCGACGCCTCGCAGAGGCGCCGCTACGCGGGGGAGGGAGAGGGCTGGCGACCGGGACGGTCACGCCACGGGAGCAGGCGGGGATTGCTTGTGGGCGGGGGAGATGCGCATGCTCCGCCGATGCCGAAAGGGGATTTGTGTGCGTTGGGGGCGGCGGTGGTGTGGTCGGTTTCGGTGATCCTGATGCGGGTCTCGGGGTTGAAGGTGCCGGCCCTGCCGCTGACGTTTTTCAAGATCTGGGTGGCGGTGCTGTGTCTGCTGGTGGCGTTGGCGTGGGAGCGGAGTGGGTGGCTGCCGGATTTATCGGGTGGTGAGTACCTGCGGTTGGTGTTGAGCGGGGTGTTGGGAATCACCCTGGCGGACACCATGATCGCGGCGGCGCTGAATCGATTGGGGGCGAGTTTGCAGGCCTTGGCGGACTGTGCCTACTCGCCGACGATGGCCTTGGTGGGATTTGCGATGTTTGGGGAGCTGTTGGGGCCGTGGGAATTGATCGGGGGTGCCTTGGTGGTGTCGGGGGTGTTTGTGGGGGCGACGCGGACCTTGGAGATCAAGGAGCCGCGGGATCTGTGGGTGGGGATCCTGTTGGCGGCCGGGGCGCACGTCATCATGGCGGTGGGGATTCTGATGGTGCGGGATGTGTACCGGGAGATCTCGATCATCTGGGTGACGACTTTCCGCTTTGTGGTGGCGGGGGTGGTGATGTTTCTGGGGGTGGCGCTCTGGAAGCGGGAGGCGTTGGGGAAGTTGTTTCTCGGGTTCCGGCGGCGGGACACGTGGGGGTCGATGATTCCGATGGCGGTGCTGGGGCCGTTCCTGGCGACGCTGCTTTGGGTGGGGGGATTCAAGTATTCAACGGTGGGGCGGGCGGCGATTTTCAATCAGCTTTCGACCGTGTTCATCATTGTGCTCGCTTACTTTTTTCTGCGGGAGCGGATGACGCGGCGGAAGACGGCGGGGGTGGTGCTGGCGGTGCTGGGGTCGCTGTTGGTGGCAACGCATTGATGGGGAGCTCAATGTTCAATTCTTCGGACCTCTTTCTCCGAGACCTCTTTCTTGACCTTCTTTTTCATTCCTTTGGTTCAACCCCGGGGGTGGCATTCAAGGTGGACGCGGCGGATACGTTCGGGGGTGACGTGAAGCCGTCTGGTTTGGATGGTGGCGGGTGAGAGTTGGGCGCGGCGCTGGACGTTCAGCCAAGCCTCCAAGGGTTCGGCCAAGGCCGAGGGGAGGGGAGGCTGTTTGCCCGGGGGCATGCCGCCGCAGCGATCGCGCCAGCGGCGCATCTTCCTAGCTCGTTCGTAGCCGTGGGATTTCTTGTCAATCGGGTTCTCCCTTCCTCAAGCTACGCGAGAACCGCCGGTTCGCCACGGAAATGATGGAGGTGACAGGGGGCAAAAATGGTGGTAGGAGTCTTGGTTACTCCACATGCAGTTTTCTTCTGTCAACGCTCCTCGCCGGGTTTGTCGAGAGGCTCGAAGCCCCAATGGGGTGGGTACGCGGTTATACGGATTCAGGTTAGGTGGTCGTTGCTCCCCCAACCCCGGTAGGGGTGACGAGAGCTTAGCCGCTAGTGCAACTAGCGGTAGCGGTTCCCGACATCCGAACCCCGGAAGGGGTGAAAGAGGCTTCTGCTAGTCCCACACGAATCGCTCATCGTATTCCACCTCATGCTTCTCCAGAAGCCGCAGAAACTCATCCTTGAACGCTCTGCTTTGATGATGCTCCTTCTGCCGGTCGATATACTCTGAAACTGCGGCCACGTTCGATTTGCTCACACTGAACCACCCGTAACCCTCCTGCCAGGCGAACGAGCGGGAAGCGGGAAACTCGGACTTCACCCAAGAGGACGAGTTGGCCTTGATAGTTCGCATGAAGTCCGCATCGGCTACCGTTTTTGGCGTGCGCGCGAGAATGTGCACATGATCTTCAGTTCCGTTGATATTGAGCGGCACCCCCTTCAGTTCTCGAATAATGCCCCCCAGGTAAGCATGGAGATCTTTTTCCATTTCTCCGGAAATCAGAGGATCCCGCTGCTTGGTGCTGAAGACGATGTGTGCAATATTTTGAGGAAAGGAGCGGGCCACGGTGAGTGAAGGTAACCGTGCGCAGCCGGGAGGGGAAGGGACTTCGATGCTCTCTGTCGCCCGCTGCCGGGGCTTGGGATATTGCGAACCCTCCCGCTAGTTGGCACTAGCGGCTAGGCTCTCGTCACCCCTCCCGGGGTTGGGGGAAATTGGTGGTAGGGCGGAAGCCACTGCCGTTCCACCAAGAGAGGTCGTAACAGTTTAGCTGATTTTCTGGTCAGGAAGAATTGGAGAAAATAGAAAGGGGTCAGTCCTTGAAATCGAGCAATTGGCCCGAATGCCATTACGCTCAGGTCACCTGAAAACCGTAGTAGTACAATACGGAGCTCCGCCGCCGGGAAGAAAGAGGCCGGGCTCTTGGTGCGTGGGTTTGCCGGTGACGGGCGGGGAGCATTGGGGGTAGGATGGGTGAATGGGGGTGGGATTGGCGAGAGGAAAGGCGGGGGATTTGGGGGAGGATGGGCGTGGGGGTGTTCCGCATGAGGCGTCCCTGGAGGACACGAGATCTTCGGGGGGTGGACCCGGGACGGTGTCCCGGGCTGGGATGAGATGCCCCGTTGGGGCAGGGGAAAGATCGGAACCGGGGTTGGGCGGACGACGTGGGCGTCGTTGGTCCCTGTGGGGAAGGTATATTGTCGCGGTGCGACAGGAGGCCGGGACGGACTCCCGGGGGCCATTCGCAGGATGGAATCCAGCGCTACGTTGGGGAGTCGGGGCATCCGGCGTCGCCTGGAAGGCTATGCCGGGACGGGGGTGGAGCGGGATGGGAATCGCGCGGGATTACTGCAGGCTGGAAGCCTGCGAGACTGTTGCAAGCTGGAAGCATGCACCACATTGGGAGTCGGGGCCTGGGGCAGATGGCAGGGGTCAGCGGCCGGTGAAGGAGAGCGAGAGGGAGTCGTAGCCGTTGGAGCGGGTGTAGGCGGAGGTGTTCTCGAGGTGTTCCTCGGCGTGGAGGATTTCGATGGTGGCGACGCGTTGGGTGAGGGCGTGGAGGAGGGCGCGGAGGATGAGGCGGGCGTGGGGGGCGCCGAGGCAGAGGTGGGGACCGAAGCCGAAGGAGATGTGGGGGTTGGGTTTGCGGTCGAGGCGGACTTCGTCGGGGTTGTCGAAGACGGAGGCGTCGAAATTTGCGGAAGCCCAGCCGAGGGAGACGCGGCCCGCGGGGGGGACGGTGATGCCATGGACGTTTGTTTCGACGGGGCAGACGCGGCCGAGGAGGGTGAGGGGCATGTAGGCGCGGAAGAATTCCTCGCTGGCTAGGGTGATGCGTTTGGGGTCTTCGCGGAGGAAGGCGAGGTCGGCGGGGTGTTGGGCGAGGTGGGCGAGGGTGGTGGTGATGGAGTGGATGATGGTGTCGCGTCCGCCGGCGAAGGTGAGGTTGGCAAAGCCCATCATTTCCTCGCGGGTGAGGGGGCGGTCCTGGTAGGTGGCTTGGGTGAGGGCGCTGAAGAAGTCGTGGCCGGGATTGGCGGCGGCGCGGTCGAACATGGCGTGATGGTAGTCCTCGAGGGTGGGTCCGTCCTTGGAGTGGGACTCGGCGTCGGTGAAGACGTGGATGCCCCAGCCGATGTAGGTGGCGGCTTCTGATTCGGGAACATTGAGCAGGTAGGTGAGGGCGCGGGACTGAATGGGGAGGGCGAAGTCGTAAACGGCCTCGATGGAGTCGCTGGTGAGAGCGGCGGTGAGGAATTCGTCGATGAGGGCTTCGACCTTGGCGACGACCTCGGGAGATTTGGAGCGGAGGAAGAAGGGTTCGATGATCTTGCGGTAGGCGGTGTGTTCGGGGGGATCGGCCTCGAGGGGGACCTGGCGGATGGAGCGCACCTCTTCCTCGGAGGGGATGGGGACGCGGAAGGGGGCGTCGGAGCTGTAGGTTTGCCAGTCCTTGGCGGCGATGCGGAGGTCGGCGTGGCGGAGGATCATGGGGATGGACTCGCCCTGGAAGGGGCAGCGGAGGATGCCGTCGGTTTCGCGGGCTTCGCGGAAGGGATCGCGGGGGTTGGGTGGGGTGGACATGGTTTTGGAGTGCGGAGTGTGGAATGCGGGATGCGGAGTGGGGAATTTTTAACCGCGAATGGACGCGGATTTTCGCGAATGGGGGGGGAGGTTATTGGTTATTGGGGAAAGAAAGAATGAAGAAATGGAGGAACGGAGGGAGGGAGGGATGGCGTGGAGGGGGACGTTTATTGGGGTGATGATTGTGCGTCTATTTGTGTTGGTGGGTTTGATGACGGCCTCGGGGTTGGGGGCCGAGCTATAAGCGTGGGCCGGACTCGGTGCGGAAGGAAGGGGTGCCGAACAGGGTGGTGACGCGGCATGAGTGGAAGTCGACGATCTTTGCGGGGACGATCCGGGAGTATTTCGTGTATGTGCGGTTTTTGAAGACGGAGAAGAAGCCGCTGCGGGTGTTTTTGCAGGATGGGTCGGGGGATCTGGACAACGCGCACGGGAATTGGTGGCTGTCCAATCAGCAGATGGCGGCGGCGTTGAAGTTTGCGAAGTGGGACGACAAGGAGGTGTGGGGGGAGTGAATGCGGAATGCGGAGTGGGGAGTGGGGAGTGGGGAATTTTTTAACCGCGAATTGACGCGACTTGACGCGAATGGGGGAGGGAAGAGGCGGGCTGGCGACCGGGACGGTCACGCCACTGTGTGGGGGAGTC
>JAQCFL010000269.1 GCA_027619375.1 Verrucomicrobiota bacterium
TTGTTTCACCAACTCGGGGACTTGCCAGAGCCGGAATTCACCCACAGATTCTGCTGAAGAGCCAAAAATTCTAACAAACAGATATCAACGATACAACTTAATGGAACTCGACTAATGTGAAGAACTTGGGAGAAACAAATGAGGAGTGGGGTGCGAGTCCCGAATTGGAATGATCAGGCCGCCTGAGTCGGTGGCTGTGCCAGATTTTGAGCTGATCGGAGCGTGGGGCTGGGTACTTTTCCGATGAAGAAGGTTGGCACCGTC
Source organism: Verrucomicrobiota bacterium (assembly GCA_027619375.1). Classification (GTDB taxonomy): domain Bacteria; phylum Verrucomicrobiota; class Verrucomicrobiia; order Verrucomicrobiales; family Akkermansiaceae; genus JAPKDA01. The sequence goes on from JAQCFL010000269.1 coordinate 265, forward strand.
GAATTTCCACGATCAAATTTCAAAGGGAGGGCGATGCCGGGACCTGGGGGGGCGGCTGGGCGGTTGGAAACCAAGCGTGTTCGGCATGGTGAATGCTGACCTGGTTATGGCCCTCAATGAAAGCGGGGCCATTTCTCGCCGAGGCTAGCTGCTAAAAATTTCCAACCGACAATTTCCAAATAAATTTCAAATCCAAGACCAAATCTCAACTGCCGAAGCTCGGTGCCACATCCGGAATCGCGAGTGACAACCACGAGAGTCCGAGTCGATGCCTCTCCTTCGATTCGTTTTCCGACATGGAATCTGTTGATTGGAATTTATTTGGAAATTGGCCAGTGGAAATTCAACCCAATATCCACGCCAACTCGGCAGATGGCTAAAGCACGATCCATGCCGAACACTGTTGGTTGGAAACCGCCGCCACGGGGGGGCGCTATGGGGGGGTGATCAAAAGAGGCCCATCATTCCCATGACCTTGTAAACGGAAATGAGGAAGATGACGAAAATGGCGGCGATGAGGCCCTTGGCCGCGGCTTCGATGGACTTGCGGGTCATGATGAGAGAGGTGGGAGTGATAGGGAGAGGGTGGGAGAAAGTCCACCGATTTTCGAGCGGCGAGGGGCGATAAATCCCGTTGAGGAATGGGCGGGAATGGGGTTTGATAGCCGGGATGGACTATCGGGCGGATGATCGACTGGAGCTGGCGCTTCGTGCCTCGAATGAGGGGATTTGGGATTGGGACCTGGGGAGCGGTGATATTCACTATTCCGGGCGGATTTTGAGGTTTTTGGGCTATCGGAGGACGGAGATGCCGCACATTTTCAAGGAATTGGACCGGGTGCACGAGAGTGACCGGGAGGTCTTTGTGGAGAAATTGGGGGAGGTGATGAAGCCCTTTGGGGAGGAGTTGTTGGCGGTGGAGCCGCGGATGAAGACGGCGAAGGGGGAGTGGCGGTATTTTCGGATCCGGGGGACGGTGGTGCGGGATGAGGACGGCGAGGTGCGGCGGATGGCGGGGTCGATGATCGACATTTCGCGGCGCAAGATCGTGGAGGAGCAGCTGTTGGAGGAGCGGCACCTGATGCGGTTGCTGGTCGACAGTGTTCCGTTGAATATCTATTTCAAGGATTTGAAGTCGCGGTTCACGATGGTCAGTCGTTCGCAGGCCAACTGGCTGGGCTGTGATGATCCGGCGGAGTTGGTGGGGAAGACGGATCACGACTACTTCAGCAAGGACCACGCCGATCAGGCCCTGCAGGATGAGCAGAAAATTTTGAAGACCGGTAAGCCGATTTTTGGGTATGTGGAGAAGGAGACGCTGCCGAACGGGGAGATGGCGTGGGTGTTGACGACGAAGATGCCGCTGGTGGGTAGGAAGGGTGAGATCATCGGGACCTTCGGGGTGTCGAGCAACGTGTCGGAGTTGGTGCAGACGCAGCAATCGCTGGCGGAGACGGCGGCGGCCTTGCAGCAGCGGAACAACGAGATCGAGGAGGAGCTGAGCCTGGCGCGGGAGGTGCAGCTGGCCCTGTTGCCGCAGACCTATCCGGTGGTGCCGGCGGGGGCGGCGGAGAGCCGGGTGAAGTTCGGGCATCGTTACATTCCGATTTCTGGATTGGCGGGGGATTTTTTCGAGGTGTTTCCGGTCGGGGAGAATGCGGTGGGGATGTTCATCTGCGATGTGATGGGGCACGGGGTACGTTCGGCGATCGTGGTGTCGATGTTGCGGGGATTGTTGGAGCAGGCGGGTCAGAAGGCGGAGGATCCGGCGGCGTATTTGTCGGTGTTGAACTCCGGGTTGACGGGGATCCTGCAGCAGGCGGGGGTGACGATGTTTGCGACGGGATTTGCGGCGGTGGTGGATTTGGCGGCGGGGGAATTGCGTTATGCGAGTGCGGCGCATCCGGCGGGGATCATTCGGACCGACGAGGGGGCGAGCATTCTGCCCTTGGGAGGTCGCGGACCCGGGCCGGGGCTGGGGCTCTTCAAGGATGCGGAGTATGCGACGCAGAAGATGAAGCTGAAGGGGCTGCGGGAGCTTTTGCTGTTTACGGATGGGATCTACGAAGTGGAGAACCGGGCGGGCGAGGCGTTTCTGGAAAACCGCTTGGTGAAGGTGGTGGGGGAATCGACCGGAGGGGGAGTGGAGGCACTGTTGGAGAGTGTCTTGAGCCGGGTGTTGTCCTTTGCGGAGCACGCGCGGTTTGACGATGACGTCTGCCTGCTGGCGATGGAGATCAGGGAGTAGGAGGCGCTACCTCCGTCCGGTCATGAGGGTCCAGTGCTTGCCGACGGGGCCGAGGCCGAGGAGGTTGGGGCCCTTGGCGAACATGATGAAGCGGTGGCCGTCGGAGCCGAACCAGGCGGAGTAGGCGGCGGAGTGGGATGGGGAGCCCATGAAGATGTTTTCGCCGGTCCAGCGGCTTTTGAAGCCGGCCATTCTGGCGCGGTCGCTTGGGGAGGCCTTTCCTTTCACCGGGGAATTGTGGGCGAAGAAGCCGACGCTGATCATGTCCTTGGAATGGTCGGTGGCGGCGCGGGAGAGATCTTCCTCCAAACGAAGGGCGGGCAACCCCGTCGCGGCCCGTTCGTGGTTGAGGAGGGTGGCGAAGTCCCGTTGGGAGCTGTTGGCCCAGGAGCAGTTTTTGTTGTCGGATTCGGCGAGGGCGAGGGCGTCGCATTCGCTGCGGAATTTCGTGAAGCGGGATTTGTCCCGGAGGTAGGTGTCGCCCTGGAAGGTGTCCTTGAGGGCGGCGAGTTTCTGCTCCTCGATGGGGCGTTGGTCCTCCTTGCCTGCCTCACCGTAGCTGAGTTCCTCGAAGCGTTTGAGTTCAGCATGGATCTCGACGAGGGCGAGGGCCACGCCATCCACTTCCCTGTCGAGGGCGGTTGGGTCGGCGGAGGAGTGTTTGACGGCTCGCTCGTAGAGGCGGGTGAGGGCCTCCATTTCGTCACGGAGCATGCGGATCTTGGTGGGCTCCTTGTGATAGTCGATGAGGAGGAGGGCGTGGACGCGCTCCCGTTCGGTCTGGAGTTCCTCGAGAATGGCACCGAGTTCGCGGTAGGGATTGCCGTCGCCGGACTTCCCGGAGAGCAGGTCGCCGAGGCGGTGTTCGTGAAATTTGGCGGCCGCCTGAAGGGCCTGTTTGAATCCGGGAAGGGCCTCTTCGCCGATGAGGTGGACGCTGCGGTAGGCGGCGTGGCGCCGGTCCGGGTCGCTGGACTGCATCCAAGAGAGGGCGGTCTGCAGAACGCTCTTGGAGGGCGGGGCCGGTTCGTCGGTGGTCTCCGACAGGGCGAGGGCGGGGAGCAGACAGAGAGCGGCAAGGCGGGATTTCATGGGAGGGATCGAGGTTCGATAATGGCAAGATGCCGTAGAACCGGGGGGGACGCACGAAGAATTTCTCGTCTTGACGCTGGGGAGGCTGGCCTTATTTGTTCACGCCCATGCTGCGCCAAGTTCTGAAGTCCAAGATTCACCGGGCACTGATTACCGATGCCTCCATCGATTATGAGGGGAGCATCGACATTCCGGCGGACCTGGTGGAGGAGGTGGGTCTGTGCGAGGGGGAGAAGGTATTGGTGGCCTCCATCACCACCGGGGCCCGCCTGGAGACCTATGTGCAGGTGGGTGAGCCGCACACCGGGCGGATCGTCATGAACGGTGGGGCGGCCCATCGGATCGGCAAGGGGGAGCGGGTTTCGATCATGGCCTTCGGGCTGTCCCACGAGCCGGTGCTGGCGCAGAAGGTGGTGCTCAACGAGCGCAACGAGATCGACAAGATGGGGCGCTAGTTTTCCTCCGTGCCGTGGTCTCCGTCCGTTTCGCTGACGGGGAAATCGAAGAGGTTGGCGGGGATGGCCTCCAATTCGCCTTCGAAGGGGTCTTGTTCCCAGGCGATTGGTTCGGGAAAGGGGGTGACTTCGTCGTGGACGGTGCTCTCCTCCGGTTCGGACGGGGCGGTTTCTGTGGCGGGTTCGGAACCGGGGGTGGACCATGCGGTGAGGACGGAAGTTTCGCGGACGGTGATTCTCTGATTGTCGTAGTAGATGCTCTCTTCCTTGATGATGCCGACATTCTCCGCGAACCAGAGGGTGCGGCGGATGGCTTTGGAATCGTTGGCGGAGTTCATCTGGAGGCGGACCGTTTCGTAGGTGCCGGCGGGGACGGTGAGCTTGGTCCGCTCGATGACGCGGAACTGGAAGGTCTGCTCTGTGGAGGTGCCGGTGCTGGTCCAGGTTTGGCCGCCGGTCATGCCGGGGGCGGCGAGGAGGATGCCGGGATCGATGAGTTGCAGGGGAAGATCGACAGTGCCGGCTTGTTTCCAGCCGCGGGCGACCATGCCCTGCGGACCGATATCGAGGTATTCCGTTCCGGACGGGATGCCATTCTCGCTGAGGGTGAGGACGGTGAGGGGCGTGTCGCTTTCGGGCGGGCTTTGGACCCCTTCGCAGAGGCGATGTCGTTCGTTGGTGAAGCGGAAGCCGCCGCCGGGGAGGCTGCTGGAGCGCAATTGGTCGTCGTCGTTGAGGACGGTGTCGGGCGGGAGGTCGCGATGGACTTCGTAGGTCCAACTCTCGCCGGGTTTGGGGGCGAAGAAGCCGGCGAGGCCCTGGGTTTCGTCCGGGGCGTCGGCGGCGGGGGCGACCGTCGGCGGTGGAGAGGAGGGGGCCTTGGCGCTTTCCTTCTCGCCGCAACCGCGCAGAG
>JAQCFL010000270.1 GCA_027619375.1 Verrucomicrobiota bacterium
CGATCGCCTTCAAAAAGACCCGTTCCCATCCGTCCCCACCCTTCCGCAGATCCCCCCCGATCGGCTCCGACCGCCTCGCCGTCAACTCCCCCTCCGGCCCCATCTCATACTTCAAGGCATGCGGAAAACACTCCTCGTGCGCCCGCCACTCCACCTCCGCCATCCCCGGTTCCCCGTCCAGGATCACCGCCAAGATCCGATCCTCCCGCCCCAGCCGCTTGAAATGCAGAATCTCCTCGTTCACCCACTGCGAATTCGCCGCGTTCGGCGAACAGAGCACGATCAAATACCGCGAGGCCTTCAACGCCCCGTGGATCGTCCCGCCCAGATCCGACGACAACGGCAGCTCGTCCCGATCCCGGAACACCGGAAAAATCTTCGGCGGCACTGTCGCCCCGTCCCGCCCCGGACGCCCCCGCAGATCACGGGGAATCGAATAGGACTCCAGCCGCTTGTGCAGCCGGATCGCCACTTCCTTGTCCCTCGAGGAGTAGGAGATGAAGGCCCAATACTTGAACCCTCCTCCCCCCTGTTCGGACTCTTCCATCGGTTCAGCCTCCTACCAGCGCTCCTTGATCCAGGCCGAAGGATACGCCCCCGGCTCCGACATCACCTGGTCCCTCAATCCCGTCCCCTTCGACAACACCACCAGCCAGCGGTCCCCCGATCCCGTCACACTCGTCACCGCAAACCCCTCCTCAAGCTTCTCCGCGATGGTCTGCCACGGCCACTCGCCGGGCCCCACGATGCTCTGCTCCTGCAAATCGGTCTTCTGCGTCATCACCACCATCCAGCCGTCCTGCTCCTCCGCCGGATCGTCATCTCCCGCCAAGGCCGTGATCCGGTAGCCCTCCTTCCATCGCGCATCGATCCATTCCCGCCGCGACTCCGTCATCGGCGTCGGCAGGGAATACCGCTGCACCCCCCAGCCCGTCTCGGTGTTCATCACCACCACCCACTTGTCCTTCCAACCCCCGATCGAGGAAATCCGATAGCCCTCCTCCATCCGTTGCGTGATCTGCGTCGTGTCGAAATCGAAGCCCACCAGCGCCTGATCCCCCGCCACGCCCGTGCTCATCACCACGTTCCATCCCCACTCGTCACCAGCCACCCCCGTTACCCGGTAGCCCTCCCCCCACTTCTCCTGCATCCAGCCCAGCGGAAACTCCTTCTTCACCCCGCTGTGCGACTGCTCCGTGTAGCCCGTCCCACCCGACATCACCACCCGCCAGGAATCATTGAATCCCGCCACCGCCGAAATCCGCAATTTCGATCCCGTCGGGGCCGCCTGCACCGGCTGCTCCTGCACCGGCGTGCCCGTCGGCTTGCCCCGCGTCGGCGGGTTGAACGATCCTCGTTTCGTCGTCCCCAGCCGCGCCACGTTCGCCGAATCCCAGTTGTCCGCCAGCGCCAACGCCGCCGCCTTGTCCATGATCCCCTCCGTCGAGGTCTTCCCCACGAAACTCGCCTCCGGCTTCGCCGTCGCCTCCAGGATCCGCCGCACATCCGCCGCCTTCAACTTCGGATGGTTCGCCCGGATCAATGCCGCCACCCCCGCCACCGACGGCGAGGCCATCGAGGTCCCCGATTCCTCCCCCTCGATCCCCGAGAGCAGCGCCGAATGCACGTTCTCCCCCATCGCCGCCAACTGCACACTGGTCGCCCCGTAGCAGCTGAAGTCCGATATCTCCCCGCTCCTCCCGTGCGAGGCGATCGTGATCATGTTCGGGAAGAACTGCGAGAGATAGATCGGCGACGGCAGCGTCTGATCGTTGTCCTCCGTCGAGTTGCCCGCCGCCATCACGAACAACACGTCCGGATTCTCGTAAATCACCAGCGCGAACAACGCCGCGTCCGCCACCGACAACTCCAGCGCCAGATCATTGATCAGGTCCAGCCCCGGCACGTTCACCAGCTGGTTCACCGTGTCGGGATTCTTCCCATACTCCTCATAGATCCCCTTCAGCTGCATCGAATTCTGCTCAAAGGCCTCCATGTTCCGCCCCCAGCTCCCGTTCAGCACTCCTCCGCCCACGCTCTTCAAATAGCCGCTCACCCGCTTCCCATAGTCCAACGAGCGCTCCCGCCCCGACACGATCACCTTTTCCAGAAACTTGCTGTAGCTCTCGCTCTCCTCCGCCAACTCGATCGTCCCCGCCGCATTCATCAGCACCGAAGCCGCCTCCGGCCGGTAAACCCCGTGCGTGAAACAAAACAATTCCGCCTTCTCATCGCTGAAATCCACGATCGTCCCCGCCACATGCGTGCCGTGCGAGGCCCCCGTCAGCATCTGGTAATACACCAGGTCGTTCAGCTCGATCCCCACTCCGCCCAGGGTGTCCAGGCCGATCCCCTCCGCCAACGGATTCGTATAGCTCTGCCTCATCGCCTGAATCATCCCGTTCCGCTCATCGGGATCCTCCACCTTCAGGATCCGCTCCACCGACTGCACCAGGTCGGTCAGCTTCTTCTTCGTCTCCGGAGTATTGTCCAGCGCCAGCATCGCCGGCCGCGCCGGCGCGTTGTGCTTGAAGTTCTAGCCATAAATGTCGTCCACCAGCCCGTTGCCGTCGTCGTCCACCCCCGCCTTGCCGTTCTTCTCCTTCTCGTTCGGCCGGTAGCGGTTCCGCAAATACGGATGGTCATACTCCACGTAGTTGTCGCTCACCACCACCAGCTGCGGCCGCTCACAACGCTCCTTCTGCACCCCCTGTTCCCGCACATAGGCGAAACAACGCAGGATCAAATTCATCCGCACGAAATCCGCGTGACCCCGGTCCACATACTCCTTCGCCATCTTCCCCTCCCCGCTCTTGATCCGCGCATCTGCTCCCGCCCAGCACAGCTGCCGCAGGCAGTCGAAACTCCCCGCCTGCGCCGCCACCATCAGCAGCGTCAGCCCCTCCTCGTTCTTCACGTCCGGATCCACCTCCGAGAGCCCCTTCGCCAGGAATTCCACATCCCCCGCCGCCGCCGCCTTGAACATCAACCCCTCCGCCTCACTCAGGCCCCAACCCGGAACCACCGTCACCAACCCCACCGCCACACAGGCCCAAATGCTCTTCATCGTTGCAAGTTTCATCATGAAAATCGCCGACAACCTCTCAAAATACCTGCAGAGATCAAGCCTCCAGCCCCATCCTCCAAAAATATGTTCGTGCGCTCTCTCCGTTCATCCGTCACCTTCCACCCCGGATCATGAAACGACTTCTGGCCCTCGACGGCGGCGGCATCCGCGGCCTCTTCACCCTCAAGATCCTCGAACGGGTCGAAACCGAACTGCGCCGCGAACTCGCCAAACCCGACCTCGTCCTCGCCGATTATTTCCACTACATCGGCGGCACCAGCACCGGCGCCATCATCGCCACCTGCCTCGCCTGAGGCATGAGCGTCGAGCAGATCATCCGCCTCTACGCCGAGGGCGGCCACGAAATGTTTCGCAAGGCCATCTGGTACCGACGCCTCAAGGCCAAGTTCCAGTCCGAAGGCCTCCGCCAGGTCTTCCAGAAACTCTTCAGCGAGGACGGCCACGGCCTCAACCCCGCCACCCTCGGCTCCGACCGCCTCAAGACCTACCTCCTCGTCGTCACCCGCAACGCCTCCACCGGCTCCCCCTGGCCGATCACCAACAACCCCAACGCCAAATACAACAAGAAGGGCACCCCCGGCTGCAACCTCGAACTCCCCCTCTGGCAACTCGTCCGCGCCTCCACCGCCGCCCCCGCCTACTTCCCTCCCGAAGTCGTCACCATCTACGGTGCCGACAAATTCTCCAAGGGCGTCCAATGCGCCTTCGAGGACGGTGGCGTCACCCCCTACAACAACCCCGCCTTCCTCCTCTACCTCAAGGCCACCCTCCCCGAATACCAGATGGGCTGGCCCACCGGCACCGACCGGATCTCCCTCCTCTCCATCGGCACCGGCATGGAACCTCCCGGCCGCGAAAAACACGAAATCTCCCTCCTCGAAGCCGCCTCCGCCGTCCCCTCCACCCTCATCTCCGGCGTCGCCAACAACCAGGACCTCATCTGCCGCGTCCACGGCGATTGCCGGTTCGGCCCCCCCCTCGACAGCGAACTCGGCGACCTCATCCGCCCCAACCCGCATGCCCACTTCACCTACACCCGCTACGACCACCAGTTCACCAAGGACGAACTCGCCGAAGCCAAATCCATCAGCAAACTCGGCATCACCCTCGACAACCTCGACCTCATGCCCTTCCTCATGGAAATCGGCTCCCGCTACGCCGCAAAAAACGTCTCCCTCGCCCACTTCCACCGCCCCGACCCCGCCTGATCGCCCAACCGATCCCCCAAGTGGCGTGACCGTCCCGGTCGCAAGCCCTCCCAAAGTGGCGGCGGTTTCCCAACCACCCTGCCCATTCCCCCCGGCCTGAAGGGCCGAGACAACAAAGCCCAGGGCAAGCGAGCCCCGAGCGCAGCCCTGGGGAACGAGCGCAGCCATGGGTCCCCCCCCCCACCCCAGCCGCGCCCTGTAAGGGCGCGAGAAACCGCCCGCCCACCCACTTCTCTCCCGACTTGGAAAGTGGACATTCCTTGCCTGCCCCGGCAGAGCGCTTAGAGCGACGCCGGGTTCGACATTGGGTGTTCCTCCCCACTTCCGCATTCCGCATTCCGCATTCCCACTTCCGCATTCGGCCTTCTTGCCTTACTCTAAAACCGTGGCTCCCGAGATCGACTCCTTCATCCTCTATCTCGCCACCGAGCGCGGCCTCTCCCCCAACTACCAGCTCTCCGTCCGCCGCACCCTCGAAACCCTCGCCACCTGGGCCGCCAAACACGGCCACCACGTCTGGCGCGACCTCGGCCTCCAGGAACTCACCAACTTCCTCGCCGATCAAAAAGCCCGCGGCCTCGAAGCCTCCTCCCAGCGCATCGGCATCGTCCATCTCAAGATCTTCTTCCGCTTCCTCGTCCACCGCCGCT
>JAQCFL010000271.1 GCA_027619375.1 Verrucomicrobiota bacterium
CAACTTCTACAGGCGGCGCCCCTCACCGGGCGCCGCTTTTTTGTCCGTGGCGGCGACCAGCTCGGCTTCGACAGCCGCAGCCAAACCCTCTTCGTCGGGCTCTTCCGCAAAATCTGTGGGTCAGGAACGATTGTCATCCGAAATAGCACGGGCTGGAATATTCCGGATCTGCATCATATGGCCAACCGAGAACATTTAAGGTGGTCGGTTAAGGGTATCCGGTTAAGGGTTGCGATTAAGAGTCCGTTGATAATAACTATTTCCCAGACAAGTAATCATGGCCCGGTCCGGCTTGGGCAGGCGAAGCGCAGCGGAGATTGGTACCGTTATGACACCTGTTCTGCGCCCTGCGCTGACATGGCTTCATCGTCCCGGAGGGACCGCGAACGGTAGCCGGCGGTAGCACCGCCGGATGGGGACCAGGCGAGGTCAGGCACCCCGGAGGGGCGCGGGAGTGCCGGAGCGGAAGAGTGAGCGGATAAGGGGGAATAGGCCGATCCTCGCTCCCTGGCCGGATGTTGGAGGGGGTGGTGCGGGGTCGTGCGGCGGCTTCCCGCACCCCTCCGGGGGCAGGATGGTGAGACGGTGCGTGGTCCGGTGGTGCTACCACCGGCTACCGTCCGAACCCCCTCCGGGGGAACAATCCCCCTTTTCTCCGCCCTCCGGTCCCGATCATCTAGTTCCCAGACAAGTAATCACGGTGTTCCACATCCCCCCGAAAGCTTCGGCAAATTGAAAGGCCTCCCCCCATTTTCGCGTTCGCTCAAGCGACCCAATGCTCGTTAGTCTCGCCATTTTCTGCTGCCTCGTGGCTCTCGCCCGGGCAGAGGAGACCCATTGGGCCTATCAGCCCCCGATCGCGGCGAAGACCCCCGCGGCAGATCATCCCGTGGACTTCCTCCTCGCCAAGGAACGCGCCGCCGCCAACCTCTCCCCCGCCCCCCTCACCGCCCCCGATCACTGGCTCGACCGCGCCGCCTACACCCTCACCGGCCTCCCTCCCTCCGACGACCAACGACAGCGCCTCACCACCTCCCCTGACGACACCACCTGGCGCGGCATCCTCGACGAACTCCTCGCCAGCCCCGCCTACGGCGAACGCTGGGCCCGCCACTGGATGGACGTCGCCCGTTACGCCGACACCCAGGGCTACAACTTCGACAAGGACAACCGCTACCCCTACGCCTACACCTACCGCGATTGGCTCATCCGCGCCTTCAACGCCGACCTCCCCTACGACCAATTCATCAAACTCCAAATCGCCGCCGACCTCCTCACCGACAAACCGGACCATCCCGACCTCGCCGCCCTCGGACTGCTCACCGTCGGGCCCCGCACCGGCCAGGTGGAGATCATCGACGACCGCGTCGATGTCATCACCCGCGGATTCCTCTCCACCACCGTCGCCTGCGCCCGTTGCCACGACCACAAAACCGATCCCATCAAACAGGAGGACTACTATTCCTTTTTTTCCATCATCGAGAATACCGATGAACACCAACCGATCATCGGTCAGGCCGATAATGAAACGGCCTTCGCGGAGTTCGAAAAACAGAAACAACAACTCGAGGAACAGGACCGCGCCGCGAAACAGTCCATCTTTGACCACCTGCGCTCCCGCGACACCCTCCCCATCTACCTCGAACTGGCCTGGCGGGCCAAACAGGAAAGTTGGGATCACGGTCGCGCCACCTCCGAGGGATTCAAGAAGGGACGCTTCCGCCCCACCGCCATCATCCGCTGGCGCGAATACCTCGACACCGCCGCCTACGGCGAGAACGCCATCCCGCGCCTCGCCCAATGGCGGGAGGCCATGGAACAGTCCGAAGACAAGGCCGCCCCGTGCCTCCAGCTCGCCGAGGAATGGCTCGCCGCCCTCTCCACCGAAGGCGAACTCGCCAACGCCGCCAGGGACGAACGCTGCGTCCTCTCCTGCGACCTGCAGCGCATTCACGAAATTTTCGACCAGCAGGACGACAAAGAACTACGCGCCCGGGACAGCGCCATGGCCAAACTGCAAACCGAACACCCCGGCGCGCCCCCACGCGCCATGGCCCTGCGCAACCGCGAAAAATGGTCCCCCGCCAAAATCTACAACCGCGGCAACCCCGCCGACCGCGGCAAACCCTTCCAGCGCCATTGGCTGGGCATCCTCGGCGGCGAACCCTTTCCGGCGGACAAAAATCCCCGCCTCGCCCTGGCCGAACGAATCGCCGACCGCGCCAATCCCCTCACCGCCCGGGTCATCGTGAACCGCGTCTGGTCCTGGCACTTCGGCGCACCCCTCGCCGACCCCGGCGACTTCGGCCCCCAACAACCCACCCCCGTCCAACTCGCCCTCCTCGACACCCTCGCGGTCTGGTTCATGGACCACGGCTGGTCCCTGAAGGAACTCCACCGCCTCCTCCTCACCTCCCAGGCCTTCCGCCTCGCCTCCTCAGGACCACCCGAAAACAGCCACCTCGACCAGGCCAACACCCGCTTCTGGAAGTGGAACCACCGCCGCCTCGACTTCGAGTCCATGCGCGACCGCCTCCTCGCCACCGCCGGCTCCCTCCAAACCACTCCCGTCGGCGGACGCTCCGTCGATCTGCTCGCCCCCTCTTCCGATCACCGCCGCAGCGTCTATGGCTTTATCGATCGCCATGCCCTCCCCGGCCTCTTCGTCAACTTCGACGTCCCCCACCCCGATCACCACGCCCCCCAGCGACTCAAAACAATCGTCCCCCAACAAGCCCTCTACTTCCTCAACAACGACCTCCCCATCCGCCACGCCAAACGCCTCGCGGACAGCGCGGCCTTCAAACAACTCCCCGACGAAGACACCAAACTGCACTGGATCTACCAACGCATCCTTCACCGCGACCCCACCCCGGAGGAAACCACCGAGACCCTCGCGTGGATCCGCTCCGCCTCCGCCGAGGACTACAGTCCCCAACTCAACGGCCAATGGGCCGATCTCATCCAGATCCTCTGGGCTTCCAACGAGTTTCACTTCGTCAACTGATGGCACACCAACTCACCTCCCACGACCTCCTCCTCGACCGTCGCGACTTCCTCAGCCGCTGCGGCATGGGCATGGGCGGACTCGCCCTCGCCCCCATGCTCGGCGGCAACGCCCTCGGTGCCGGCCTCGAACACTTCGCCCCCAAGGCGAAACGCGTCGTCCACCTCTTCATGAATGGCGGCCCCTCCCAGGTCGATACCTTCGACCCGAAACCCGAACTCACCAAGCAACACGGCAAGTCCATCGCCCTCGAAGGACGCAAAACCGAACGTCCCCTCGGCGCCGCCCTCCGCTCCCCCTTCAAGTTCGCCCGCTACGGCGAGTGCGGCCTGGAAGTCAGCGAACTCTTCCATCACACCGCCCAACATGCCGATGACCTCTGCGTCATCCGCTCCATGACCGCCGATGTCCCCAACCACGAGCCATCCCTCATGCTCATGAACTGCGGAGACGGCCGCCTCCCCCGCCCCTCCATGGGCTCCTGGGTCACCTACGGCCTCGGCAGCGAAAACGAAAACCTCCCCGCCTACGTCGCCATGTGCCCCGGCGGCATGCCCATCAAACGCGCCGAAAACTGGCGCTCCTCCTTCCTCCCCGGCCGCTACCAGGGCACCTACCTCGACACCTCCATCGAAAAGCTCGAGGACATGATCGAAAACCTCCGCAACCCCGTCGCCGGCCGGAGCCGTCAGGCCCGGCAGATGGACCTGCTCCGCAATATCAACGCCCGCCACCTCGCCGCCAACGGCCACGACCCCGACATGGAGGCCCGCATCCGCAGCTTCGAACTCGCCTACCGCATGCAGGGCGAGGCCACCGACGCCTTCGATGTCTCCAAGGAACCCCAACCGGTCCGCGACATGTACGGCCCCGGAAAATTCGCCCGTCAATGCCTCATGGCCCGCCGCCTCCTCGAACGCGGCGTCCGCTTCGTCCAACTCTGGCACGGCAACCAACAACCTTGGGACAGCCACGACGACATCGAGGACCACCGCCGCCTTGCCGGCGAATGCGACCAGGGCATCGGCGCCTTCCTCGCCGATCTCAAAATGCGCGGCATGCTCGACGAAACCCTCGTCATCTGGGGCGGCGAATTCGGCCGCACCCCCGCCGTGGAAATGCCCAAGGCCGGCTCCAACTCAGGTGTCATGAAGGGCCGCGACCACAACCACTACGGCTTCTCCATGTGGTTGGCCGGCGGCGGCGTCAAGGGCGGCCACGTCCACGGCGCCACCGACGAACTCGGCTTCGCCGCCGCCGAAGACCCCGTCCACGTCCACGACCTCCACGCCACCATCCTCCACCTCCTCGGCTTCGATCACGAAAAGCTCACCTACCACTACTCCGGCCGCAACTTCCGCCTCACCGACGTCCACGGCAAAGTCATCCACGACATAGTGGCCTAATAGGGAGCGCGGGTTTGCAACCCGCCCCGATGCCCCGACTCCCCTCCCGGGCGACGCCGGATGCCCCGACTCCCCCTCCCCGGCAACCCCGAAAGGTGCACAGGCTGCCTGCCCTCCGTAGCCGTGGCGAAGGACGGGGCCCGCCAAACGTGTTCGGCATGGTGAATGCTGAACTGCTCATCGCCCTCAATGAAAGCGGGGCCATTTCTCGCGGAGGATACCTTCCAAGAATTTCCAACCGACAATTTCCAAATAAATTCCAAGACAAAATCTCAACTGCTGAAGCTCGTTGCCACATCCGGAATCGCGAAGGACAAGCACGAGAGGCCGAGTGGATGCCTCTCCTTCGATTCGTTTTCCGACTTGGAACCTGGTGCTTGGAATTTATGTGGAAATTGGCCCGTGGAAATTCAACCCTGTATCCGGACCAACCCGTCAGATTGTTAAAGCACGATCCATGCCGAACACTCTT
>JAQCFL010000272.1 GCA_027619375.1 Verrucomicrobiota bacterium
GGTCACGCCACGGGGGAGGGCGGTTGAGGGTGGGTGGGAGAGGGGCAAGGGAGGGAGTTGGGTGGAGCCGCCGACGCCTCGCAGAGGCGCCGCTATGCGGGGAGGGGCGGAGGGATTGCGACCGGGACGGTCACGCCACTGGGGAGGGGCGGAGCCGACCATGCCGAATTGGTGCTGATCACCCTAAAGTTGGAAGAGGCGGGGGGAGGTGGCGTATAGGTGCTTCATGATGAGAACGATTCTGGCGATGGTGCTGTCGGGGGCCTGCAGTGTGACTGCGGCGGAGAAGCCGAATCTGTTGTTTATTTTTGCGGACGACTACAGCTACGAGGCGGTGCATGCGGCGGGGATGGCGGAGATTGAGACGCCGAACATTGACCGGTTGATGGCGTCGGGGACGAGTTTCACGCATGCCTACAACTCGGGTGGCTGGCACGGGGCGATTTGTGTGGCGAGCCGGACGATGTTGATGACGGGGCGGCAGTTGTGGCATGCGGAGGCGGCGGAGAAGACCTTGAAGAAGGACTTTGTGGCTCAGGGGAAACTCTGGCCGCAGTTGATGAAGGCGGAGGGGTATGAGACCTTCATGACGGGGAAGTGGCATGTGGGGGCGAAGGCGGAGGAGGCCTTTGATCATGCGCGGAACATCCGGCCGGGGATGCCCGGGTCGGTGGCCAAGGCATATAACCGTCCATTGGAGGGCAAGGAGGATCCGTGGGATCCGACGGACACCTCGCTGGGCGGGTTCTGGCAGGGGGGGACGCATTGGAGCGTGGTGGGGGCGAATGACGCGATCGATTTTCTGGGGATGGCGAAGAAGAATGGGAAGCCGTTCTTCATCTATCTGGCCTTCAATGCGCCGCATGATCCGCGGCAGGCGCCGCAGGAGTATATGGACAAGTATCCGGTGGAGAAGGTGGCGGTGCCGAAGAACTTTTTGGAGCGCTATCCCTATTGTGACGAGATGCAGGCGCCGTGGTCTTTGCGTGATGAGAAGTTGGCCCCGATGCCGCGGACGAAGCATTCGGTGCAGGTGCATCGGCGGGAGTATTATGCGTTGATCACGCACATGGATGCGCAGATCGGGCGGGTGTTGGATGCGTTGGAGGCGAACGGGCAGGCGGAGAACACGCACATCGTCTTCACGGCGGATCATGGATTGTCGGTGGGGCATCACGGGTTGATCGGGAAGCAGAACCTCTATGATCACAGTGTGCGGGTGCCGTTTGTGCTGACGGGGCCCGGGGTGGAGAAGGGGAAGAAGGTGGAGGCGCCGATTTATTTGCAGGATGTGATTCCGACGGCGTTGGATTGGGCGGGGGCGAAGACGCCGGAGCACATCGAGTTCAAGAGTTTGCTGCCCTTTGTGGAGGGGAAGGGGGAGGCGCGGAAGTCGATTTATGGGGCGTATCGGATGGCGCAGCGCTCGGTGACGATGGAGGGGTATAAGTTGATTATTTATCCGGCGGCGAAGAAGGCGCGGTTGTATCATGTGGCGGAGGATCCGCAGGAGATGGTGGATTTGTTGGAGAAGGGGAAGGGGAAGGATGTGGCGAAGAAGTTGTTTGGGGAGTTGTTGAAGTTGCAGAAGGAGATGGATGATCCGGAGGAGTTGAAGGCGGGGGAGTTGGGGTTGGATTAATGGGGTGCGGTGTCGCCGCGTTCCATGACGGAGCGGAGGATTCTGGCCTGGGTGTAGGAGATGGTGCCGTTGGCGGCTTCGATGATGGGTTTGAGGGCGGTGGTGCCGTGTTGGTCGAAGAGATCGCGGAGGCGTTGTTCGGTTTCTTCGGGGACCCATTGGCGCCAGTCGAGGGGCTCGCCTTCTTCCATGAATTTGACGATGTGGCTTTCGATGGTGGATTCGGCCATGTTGCGTGACTTGGCGATTTCGGTGACGGAGCGGCCGTCGTGGAGGAGGCGGAGAGTGATGGCGAAGGTTTCGCTGCGGGGGCGGGTGATGGTGTCGGGTTGGGGTGCGGCGGTGGGGAGGGCGTCGGGGTTGTCGTCGAGGAACTGGCGGATGATGGCGAGGAAGGCCTGACCGTATTGATCGAGTTTGGATTGGCCGACGCCGGGGAGGGTGGCGAAGGCATCGGGGGAATCGGGGAGGCGGCCGGCCATGGCGCGGAGGGTGCGGTCGCCGAAGATGACGTAGGGGGGGACTTCGGCGGAGTCGGCGAGTTCCTTGCGGAGTTGGTGGAGGGTGTCGAAGAGTTGGGGGTGGTGGGGTTCCTCGGCGACGCGGCCGTTGATGCGTTCGGCGGGGAGGCGTTTGTCTTCGAGGAGGTCGAAGTGGCCCTCGCCGTTGGCGAGTTTGCGGCCTTGGGGGGTGAGGTTGGGGACGGCGTAGGTTTCGTCGGGGAGGGCGAGGTGGTCCTGGGCGAGGAGGGCGTCGGCGAGGCGTCGCCACCAGGCTTTTGGGTGGGCTTTGCCGGAGGCGTAGGAGGGGAGTTGGTCGTGTTGTTTTTCGCGGATGCGTGCGGTGTTGGAGCCGATGAGGATATCGCAGAGGTGGACGAGGCCGAAGCGTTGGCCGGTGTCCTGGACGGCGGCGAGGAAGAGGCGGGCTTCGGCGGTGGCGTCGGTCTTCTCGTAGCTGCCGGTGCAGACATCGCAGGTGCCGCAGTTTTCCTGCGGGTAGTGTTCGCCGAAGTAGCGGAGGACGGCGTGGCGGCGGCAGGCGGGGGTGGAGGCGAAGCGTTCGATGTCGCGGAGGAGGCCGTGGGTGCGTTCGCGTTCGGCGTCGTCGGCGATCTGGTCGATGAAGTAGCGGTGTTTTTGTCCATCGCCGCCGGAGTAGAGGAGGAGGCAGTGGGAAGGTTCGCCGTCGCGGCCGGCGCGCCCGGTTTCCTGGTAGTAGCTTTCGAGGTTTTTGGGAAGGTCTCCGTGGATGACGAAGCGGACGTCGGGTTTGTCGATGCCCATGCCGAAGGCGATGGTGGCGACGATGATGGGGCAGTCGTCGCGGATGAAGGCTTCCTGGGTTGCGGAGCGTTCGGCTGACTCCATGCCGGCGTGGTAGCCGCGGGCGGGGATGTTGTTTTGTTGGAGGAGGGCGACGGTCTCCTCGACGCTGCGGCGGGAGGTGCGGTAGATGATGCCGGACTGGCCGGGACGTTCGCGGAGGAAGCTGATCATCTGGGCGTCGCCGTCGGTTTTACTACGGACTTCGTAGAAGAGGTTGGATCGGTCGAAGGAGGCGCGGACGCGGACGGGATCGCGCAGGGCGAGACGGGAGACGATGTCCCGGGCGACGCGCTCGGTGGCGGTGGCGGTGAAGGCGGCGAGGGGGACCCGGGGGAAGGCGTTGCGGAGGGTGGCGAGGACGAGGTAGTCGGGGCGGAAGTCGTGGCCCCATTCGGAGAGGCAGTGGGCCTCGTCGATGGCGAAGGCGGCGGGGGCACCGGTGGGGCAGTTGCGGAGTTTGTCGAGGAAGCCGTCGGTGGCGAGGCGTTCGGGGGCGAGGTAGAGGAGGTCGAGGGTGCCGGCGCGGTAGGCGCGGGCGGCATCGCGGCGGGCTTCGAGGGATTGGCTGCTGTTGACGCAGGCGGCGCGGATGCCGTTGGCGCGGGCGGCATCGACCTGGTCCTTCATGAGGGCGATGAGGGGGCTGACGACGACCACGCAGCCGTCCTGCATGACGGCGGGGAGTTGGAAGCAGAGGGACTTTCCGCCGCCGGTGGGCATGAGGGCGAAGACGTCGCGTCCATCGAGGAGTCCCTGCACGGCTTGTTCCTGGTGGGGGCGGAATTGGTCGTAGCCGAAGACTTTGGAGAGGATTTGGCGGGGGTGGTCGGTGAAGGTGTTCATTTGAGCTATTAAAAGACAGCGAGGGAGGGATTCGTCAAGGGGGAAGTGGGAGGGGTGGGGAGGGAGGCGGAGGTGAGGAATGATATAAAGTGTTGGTTTGTAGGGTGTTGAAGTGGAGTCTTGATCGAGGCGAAAAAGTGCATCATGATGCAGTGATGAAGAGGATTACGATCTCGCTGGAGGATGATCTGTATCGGATTGTGAAGGCCTATGCGATCGGGGAGGACCTTTCGCTGTCGAAGGCAGTGGTGCGGTTTTTGGAGCGGGGGGTGGAGGGTGGAAGATCGGCACGGGTGGCGGAGGAGGCGGATGGGGCTTCGCGGTATTTGGAGCCCCGGACGGGGATCTTAGTGTCGCTGGGCGGGGAGCGGATTCCTGAGGATGCGGCACAGTTGTCGGAAGAGGAGGAGGATCTGCGCAAGTGGAACGGGGAATGAGCGCTCGATCCTATCTATTGGATGGCAATGTTTTGGTAGCATTGCATCTGCACGGGCACGTGCATCACGAGAGAGTGCTCGAATGGATGTCGGCGTTGAAGGGGAAGGCCAGGTTTGCGACGTGTGCGGTCACGGAGGGGACCTTGTTGCGATTGCACATGGCACATGCGAAGGACCAGTCGGCGAAGGCGGCGTGGGAGGCGTTGGCGAATTTCAGGTCACAGCAGGGGCATGAGTTTTGGGAGGAAAAATTTTCTTATGCGGAGGTGGAGCATGGGCGGTTGCAGGGGCATCGGCAGGTGACGGATGCATGGTTGGTGGAGTTGGCGCGGAGGAAGGGCGGGAAGTTGGCGACGTTGGACGCGGGGTTGGCGGTGTTGCATCCGGAGGTGGCGGAGTTTGTGCGGGCGGGGTGAAGGGGGAGGCGGCGGCTTTCGGCATCCCTCCGGGAGGCGGAGGGTGGGGGAGGGGTGGATCCGGTGGTGGTACCACCGGTTACCGTATGGAGCCCCTTGGGGGTTCTGGGAGGGGAGAACGCCGAATGCTGAATGGGGAGAGGGGGAATGGGGATGTTGGGGGGTGGCGGGTTGAGCTGGGATTGAATGTCCAACAGCCAACAAGGAATCCTCA
>JAQCFL010000273.1 GCA_027619375.1 Verrucomicrobiota bacterium
GTGGCCTGATAAGGTTTTGTTTGTTTGATGACCCGGGGGGTGGATTTGACGGGGATGCGCTGGGAGGGGGCGCTGCCGGTGAGCCCCTATGAGATCCGCCTGGAGGCGCGGAAGATGCTGGGGGACGACTTTTTCTGTGGGCTGACGGTGCCGGTGCGGGGGAAGGTGGGCTGCGTGACGCTGATTGTGGGTGGTTGGGGCGGGGCGACGGTGGGGATTTCGAGCATCGGGGGGCTGGATGCCTCGGAGAACGAGACGACGAGCTATGAGAAGTTTGAGAAGGAGCGCTGGTATGCGATCCGGATGGTGGTGCGGGAGGACAAGTTGGAGGCGTGGATCGATGACAAGCAGGTGGTCTCGGTGGAAACGGCGGGCCGGGAGATCGGTTTGCGGCCGGGATTGATTGAGTTGGTCTCCCCTCTGGGAGTGGCGAGCTATCAGACCGATGCGGAGCTCCGTGGGCTGGAGTGGAGGCCGCTTGAGGGGGAGACCGGTGTGAATCGCTGATTTCCGGGGAAAGGACGGGGGTTCGGGGCCGTCTGGCGGGGGATTTTCTCTTGCCTTGCTCGCGGGGCGGTCCTATAGCAGCGGCCTCAGAACAACTCTTAACGCTTTAAGTGGGTGGGTTCACAAGACCCACTCTTTTGCGTCTAAATTACCGAACATCATGACGAACGACATCGTCGCCCTCATCGACTACTACGAAAAGGAAAAGAGCATCGATCGCGAGAAAGTGATCGAGGCTCTTGAGAATGCCTTTCTATCGGCCTACCGCAAAATGGTTGCGGGAGCGGACGACATTGAGGTTTTGCGGGCTGAAATCGACACCAAGAAGGGTGGCACGAAGATTTACGCGACCCTCACGGTGGTGGCGGATGATGACCATCAGGACAAGTTCAACGAGGTGCCCATTTCGGTGGCGCGGAAGGTGAAGGCTGCGGCGGAGTTGGACGACAAGGTGGAGTTCAACGTGACTCCGGCGAACTTTGGCCGCATCGCGGTGCAGACGGCGAAGCAGACGATGATGCAGCGTCTCCGGATGGCGGAGAAGGAGATGATCTATGATGAGTTCAAGGACCGGGCCGGCGACATCGTCAGTGGTTCGGTGCGGCGCTTTGAGAAGAATGACGTGATGATCGACCTCGGCAAGTTCGAGGCGCGGATGCCTTCACGGGAACGGGTCTCGACGGAGGACTACAACGTCGGGGACCGCATCCGGGCCTACGTGGTGTCGGTGGACAATGAACTGCGCGGGCCGGAGATCATCCTGTCGCGGAGCCATCCCAACTTCGTGCGTCGTTTGTTCGAGGCGGAGGTGAGTGAGATTTCGGACCACACCGTGGAGATGCGGGGTGTGGCGCGTGAGGCGGGCTACCGGACGAAGGTGGCGGTTTACAGCAACGACGAGAAGGTGGACCCGGTGGGGGCCTGTGTCGGTTTGCGCGGGGCGCGGGTGAAGAACATCGTGCGCGAGTTGAACAACGAGAAGGTGGACATCATCCGTTGGAGCGACGACGTGGCGGAGTTTGTGACCGACGCGCTGAAACCGGCCATCATCCGCTCCATCACCCTGGATGAGGAGAACAAGGTGGTGCACGTGACGGTGGACGAGGAAGATTTGAGCAAGGCGATCGGTCGCCGCGGCCAGAACGCGCGATTGACAGCGAAGCTGGTCGATTGGGACGTGCAGGTGCGCAAGGATGAGAGCCAGCACGAGCAGTTTGTGGCCCGCGTTTCGGATGCGGCTTCGGGGCTGGCCGGGGCACTGGGCTTGGAGCCGCAGCTTGCGGAGAAGCTGTTCCGGGCCGGTGGAGCGACGCCTGATTTGGTGGTGCAGATGCCTTTGGATTACATTGCCGCGGCGATGGAGATCAGCGAGGAGGAGGCCAAGACGGTCCTCGAGAAAGCACGGATCGCAACGGGAGGAGGCGAGCCGGAAGCGGCTGCGGCCGAGCCCGAGGCGGTGGCAGAAGAGGTCGCGGCGGAAGAGCCTGCGGCTGAAGAATCCGAGGCTCCCGTCGAAGAGGAGAGCGCGGCATCTGTAGCAACAACTGAAGAATAATGATTTTGATGGGTTTCCAGCTCTGATGCTCCGAATGGAGCAAGCAGCCAGCAGGAACCCGGACCCGGACCCGAGAACCACATGGCTGACAAGAGCGACAGTACGGAGAAGAAGAAGGAAGAGACGCTGAATCTGATCGATGATCAGAAGAAGCCGTCGCGGCGTTCACGCCAGAGGGAGGAGGCTTCGAAGGTGAAAACGGTTGCGGATCACAAGAGTGAGGCTTTGGACCTCGGGGTGGAGGATGAGGCGGGGAGCAGGAAGGGTGCGGCGGTCCGGAAGACCTCGAAGTCGGGCAAGGATCAGTTCGCGCCGATTTCCAAGCTGCTTGATGAGCCGAGTGATCCGGAGTTCGTGACGAGCAGTCCGGTGAGCAAGGAAGTGCCGGAGGAAGAGCAGCCGGATGCGGTGGTGAATGGCAATGTGATATCGATCAAGCCGCCGATCATCGTGAGTGTCCTGGCGGAGAAGATGAGCCTGAAGTCGTTTGAGATCATGAAGGATCTCATCGGGTTGGAGGTCTTTGTGGCCCCGCATCAGGCGATCGAGCCGGACATCGCGGAGCAGGTTTGCGAGAAGCACGGATTTGTCTTTGAACGCGAGAAGCGGGAGAAGGGTGGCGGCGTCCACAAGGTGGAGGAGGTCATCGTGGAGCCCGTGGCGGAGATAGATGTGCCGGCTGACCGGATGGAGCTGCGTGCTCCGATCATCACCTTCATGGGTCACGTGGACCACGGAAAGACCTCGTTGCTGGACTTTGTGCGGAAGGCGCGGGTGGCGGAAGGCGAGGCGGGAGGGATCACGCAGCACATCGGGGCCTACCGGGTGGAGCATGAGGGGCGGCCGATTACCTTCATTGACACACCGGGGCACGCGATTTTCACGGAGATGCGGGCCCGGGGTGCGGATGTGACGGACATCGTGGTTCTGGTGGTGGCGGCGGACGATGGTTTGATGCCGCAGACGCGGGAGGCCATTTCGCACGCCAAGGCGGCGAAGAAGACGATCATTGTGGCGATCAACAAGTGTGACCTGCCGGGTGCGGATCCGATGCGGGTGAAGACGCAGTTGATGGAGGAGGGGCTGACCCCGAGTGATTTTGGCGGGGATATTGAGTGTGTGGAGGTATCGGCGGTCACCGGGCAGGGGATGGATGCGCTGATTGAGTTGATGGCGTTGCAGGCGGAGGTGCTGGAGCTGAAGGCCAATCCGATGGCCAATGCCCGGGCGGCGGTGATCGAGGCATCGATCCAGGCGGGCAAGGGTCCGACGGCCACCGTGATCGTGCAGACCGGGACGCTGAAGATCGGGACGGCCTTCATTTGCGGCCCATTCGCGGGGAAGGTGAAGTTGTTGTTGAACGACCGCGGGCAGCCGATCGAGGAGGCCGGCCCGGCCACTCCGGTGGAGGTGCTTGGATTTGCGGAGCTGCCCCATGTGGGGGATGAGCTGGTGGAGATGGAGCATGAGCGGGCCGCGAAGAAGCTGAGCGAAGAGCGTCAGCTGGAGCGTCGCCAGAGCCGGTTGGCTGGTCCGAGGAAGAGCCGCATGGAGGATTTGTTGGCGATGGTTGGTGACGGTGCGCAGAAGGCACAGCTGAAGATCATCCTGAAGACGGATGTGCAGGGATCGGTGGGGGCGATCAAGGGAGCGATTGCAGAGATCGAATCCGAGAAGGTGGAAGCGATCTTCATTCATGCCGGAGCGGGTTCGATCAGCGAGTCGGACATCCTGTTGGCGAGTTCCGCGGGCGGAGTGGTGCTTGGATTCAACGTGAAGGTGGAGAGCAACGCGGTGAGGGCGGCGAAGCGCGAGGATGTGCAGGTGAAGCTTTACTCGATTGTTTACGAGCTTCTCGACCAGGTGAGGGAGGCCATGCTCGGTCTTCTGGAGCCGGAGACGCGGGAGAAGATCCTTGGTCATGCATCGGTGAAGAAGGTCTTCAAGGTGCAGAAGGGTCGTGCGGCGGGTTGTGTGATCGCGGACGGCAAGGTGGTGCGCAAGGCGCATGCCCGGGTTTTGCGCGGCAAGCAGCCGGTCTTCGATGGCCGGATGTCGACGTTGCGCCGCCATCAGGACGAGGTGGAGGAGGTGAAAGTGGGGATTGAGTGTGGGATCCGCCTTGGCGACTTCAACGATTACGAGGAAGGCGACGTCATCGAGTGTTACAAGCTGGAGAAGGTCAGCCAGACGTTGTGACGGCCGTTGGCCGTGGTTAATGGTTAATTGTTATTGGGGAAGAAACGATGTCGCGGCGATTGGACAAAGTGAATGAACTGCTGAAGCGGGAGATTAGTTCCGTGGTTCAGAAGGAATTTGAGTTCACGGGATCGCTGGTGACGGTGAGTGCGGTGGAGGTGGCGCCGGATTTGAAGGACGCGAAGGTGTGGGTGAGCATTTTGGGGAAGGGGGAGGACGCGGTGCTTGAGAAGCTGAACAAGCAGCATGGGCTGATACAGGGTCGGGTGGCGAAGCGGGTGGTGTTGCGGAACACGCCGGTTCTGCGGTTTGTGCAGGATGCTTCGGTGGAGCGGGGAGTGGATGTGGTGAATTTGCTGGATGAGGTGGCGAAGCTGCCGACCGCACCGCCTGAGGATGAGGAGGAGTAGGGGGGTGAGCTCTGGGTTTGGTTCTTGGGATTTGGATTTGAGATTTATTTGGAGCTTGGGGGTTGGAAATTGCTGCCGGTCAATTGGGTTGGGCGTTTCGAAATTCCACGAACCAATTTCCAAATAAGTTCCAGTTCCCAAATTCAAATCATCAAACCGCCAGGGTATGTCTCGTGAGGGCGGGAGGCCGACAGCCACGGGTGG
>JAQCFL010000274.1 GCA_027619375.1 Verrucomicrobiota bacterium
CCTGCGGCACGTTAACGAAAAGGGCCGACCCCTGTGAGAGGGCCGGCCCTGGGTTGATTTGTTGGACGGTCCTATCAGTTGGAGCGGGGGCTCTTGAGCGGGTAGGCGATCCTGATGGTGGTGTCCGAGCTGCCCCAAACTTCCGACGCATTGGTCAGGAGTTGCTTGTTGTCGTTGTCCATGAGCTGGTTGGTCGGATTGAGCCGCACGGTGGAGGCGGAGCCGTCGATGCGGACCACGATGGCTTTCTTGTCCCAGAGATCGGGATCGAAGGTGAGCCCCGCGGCGGTCGGTGGGGAGTCGAAGATGAGGGGACGGGAGGGGTTGTCCACGTTGGTCTGGTCCTGAACATAGGCCCAGCCGTTGTCGCCAGCTTCGAGACATTTGCCGACCGCGAAGACACCACCTTCGGTGGTGACGTCATCGGGCCTCTTCTGGTTGCACACCTTCGAGCCTTTGACCCAGAAGATCTTTTCGCTGCTGGTGTTACCAGAAGCGAAGAGCTGCTTGAACAGGCCATTGGAGGTGTCGGTGGCACCGGTCTGGTAGAAGTCGGCGTTTTCCTCCGACGGGTAAACGCCGTCGTTGTCCATTGCGAACGAGTCCATGATCATCTTGATCTGACGCCCGTTGCTGACGCTCTCTGCCATTGCGGCCCGACCCAGCGCCTTGAAGATCGCAGGGGTCGCCATTGCGGCCAAGGCGACGATAATCGCGATGACCACCAAGAGTTCCACCAAGGTGAAGCCCTTTCGGTTGTTTGTAGTTGTTAGTTTCATTTGTTTATTTTCTTTCTTTATGGGTGCCGCGACCCGGGGGCCACGGCGGTTTATTATGAAGGCTTGCAGGGTTGCGCACCTTCACTACCAACTTACGCCTAAAGTGCTGTGGGACAAGGGGAAAAAGGGCGGCGCAGGGGTTTCCCAGACGGCGGAGAATGGGTGGCGGGGAGGCTGAGTTTGGGGAGTGGAGGAATGTGGATTGTCTGGCAACCCGAAGCAACTGCGTCAATTTCGCGCCGCCGGGGAAGGGAGGGTCGGTGAGCGGACCCTGTTGCCGAGGAGGGGCCGCCGGACGGCGCGGAGCGGTCGTCCCCTGCCAAGCGGGTCAAGACGTTTTGAAGACGTCGCCGAGGGAGGCGAGGTCGGTGGGGCCGACGGAGTCGGCCTCGAGGATGGCTTTGCGCTGGAGGGCGACGAGTTCCCCGATACCGGATTTGGACAGTTCGAGCATGGCGTTCATGTCCGATTGGGAGAAGACCGCCTCCTCGCCGCTGCCCTGGACTTCGACGAACTCGAGGTCCTCGGTCATGACGACGTTGAAGTCGACGGTGGCGTCCTTGTCTTCGACGTAGTTGAGGTCGAGGACCGGGGTGCCTTGGTAGACGCCGGCGCTGATGGCGGTGACGAGTTTGCGGAGCGGGAAATCGGTGAGGCCGCCGGTGCCGAGGAGGCGGTTGAGGGCGATGGCGATGGCCACGCAGCCGCCGGTGATGGAGGCGGTGCGGGTGCCGCCGTCGGCCTGGAGGACGTCGCAATCGAGCCAGATGGTGCGTTGGCCGAGCTTTTTGAGGTCGATGACGGCGCGGAGGGCGCGGCCGATGAGGCGTTGGATCTCGGAGGAGCGGCCGTCGATGCGGCCTTGGGAGGAGGCGCGGGCCTTTCGGTCGAGGGTGGAGTAGGGGAGCATGGAATACTCGGCGGTGACCCAGCCTCCCTTGACTTTCTGGGCTTTCATCCAGCGGGGGACGTCCTCCTCGATGGTGGCGGCGCAGATGACGCGGGTGTTGCCAAAGGAGACGAGGACCGAGCCACTGGCGTGGGGGGCGACGTTGGGGAGGAAGGAAATGGGGCGAAGTTGTTCGGGTGTGCGTCCGTCGGGTCGGCTCATGGGGGGAGGGTGGGGGAGGAATGAAGGAATGGACGAGTGAATAATGAAGGAATGGAGTGCGGAAGGGGGCAGGGGGAAGGGGGAATGAAGATGAGGAGGGGAGGAACACTCAATGGCGAACAAGGAATGTCCAATTTCCAAGGGAAGAGGGAGGAGAGGGGAGGAATGGGGAGGAGAGGGTAGGGGAGGAGGCTTGCGACCGGGACGGTCACTGTAGAAGGGTTGGATGGAGGTATCGTGCGGGGTGGAGGCGTGGCGTGGGGAGGGATGTGGAACCGCCGACCCCTCGCAGAGGGGCCGCTATGCGGGGATCGGCTTGGCGGTTGGAAACCGCCGCCACGGTTGGGGGGAGGCTCCGCTGGGACAGGTGGGAAACGGCCGCCGCGGATTGGGCGTTGAATGTTGGGAGGGGAATGGGGATGCTCGGTGCCGATGGGGTCGACGGGTGACGATCTGGAACAATGGGGGGCGGATGTGATTTTCGGCAGGCGCCGGGGACTGGGCGCGGCTGTGGCGCGATTTCTCCTGCGGGGGCTGTCGTTTATCTATGGGCTGGTGATCCGGCTGCGGCTGAAGGCGTTTCGGCAGCACTGGATCACCCAGAATCACCTGGGGACGATGGTGATCAGCGTGGGGAACCTGACGGTGGGAGGGACGGGGAAGACGCCGGTGGTGGAGTTGCTGTCGCGGACCTTGCGGGATCGGGGGCGGCGGGTGGCGATTCTGAGCCGGGGCTACAAGAGCAAGAAGCTGGATAAGCTGCAGGAGTGGAAGGATTTGGACCTGGAGGAGCGGGAGGATCTGCCGAAGATCGTGAGTGACGGGAAGAATATCCTGTTGGATGCGAAGTTTGCGGGGGATGAGCCGTTCATGCTGGCGAAAAATCTGCCGGGGGTGTCGGTGATCGTGGACAAGGACCGGGTGAACGGAGGGCGGTTTGCGGTGAGCGAGCTGGGGGCGGACACGCTGGTGCTGGACGATGGGTTGCAGTATTTACGGTTGGATCACGAGTTGGACATCGTGCTGGTGGATCAGAGTTCGCCGTTCGGGACGCGGGCCCTGCTGCCGCGGGGGACGCTGCGGGAGCCGATGCGGAATTTGAGTCGGGCGAGCCACATCATCGTGACGAAGTGCCAGGGGCCGACGGATGAGGCGCTGCTGGCGCGGATGCGGAAGTATAACCCGACGGCGGAAGTGATTGAGACGACGCACGGGCCGAAGTATTTGGAGCAGGTCTTTGGGCGGGGGCGCATGCCGCTGGAGAGCCTGGAGGGGAAGTATGTGGCGGCGATCAGCGGGATCGCGGTGCCGGAGAGTTTTGAGGGGCTGCTGAAGAAGTTGGGGGCGAATGTGGAGTTTCACCGGACCTTTTCGGATCACCATGCCTTTTCGCGGCAGGAGGTGGATCGGTTCATGCGGCGTTGCGTGGAGCGGGACATCGAGTTGATCGTGACGACGGAGAAGGATGCGGTGCGGTTTCCGAAGCCGAAGGAGCTGGATGTGGATATTTATTTTCTGCGGATCGAGATCGAGATCCTGAAGGGGCAGGAGGTGTGGGATCGGATGGTGGACCGGATTGCGACGCCGCCGAGCCGGATGCCGGCGGGTTGGGCGGAGGAGCGGTTGTTGGTGGATCCGTTGGGGGCGTAGGGGGAGTTCGGAATGCGGAATGCGGAGTTCGGAATGGGGAAGATGGAACCGCGAATGGACGCGGATTGTCGCGAATTGGGGAGATGGGAATGGGGAAAGGGGATTGGGAGAGAGGACGGGGGCGGTTTTGGAGAAGCCGGGACAAGGATATGGGGCATCGGCTGGGCGGTTGGAAACCGCCGCCACGTTTCGCTTCTTGAGCGGGGGAGGAAGCCTGCCTAGGGTGTCGGTGAAAAGGATGGGAGGAAGCAGGCAGGAGACGGAATGGATCGTGAAGGAAATCCCAGAGGGTTTCCGGGAAGAGGTTGATATTGGGGGGTTGCCTCGGATCCTGCGTTTGTTGTTGGCGCAGCGGGGCTATCATGAGCGGGAGGAGGTGGAGCGGTTTTTGCGGCCAAAGCTAAAGGAGTTGGGCGATCCCTTCCTGCTGCCGGAAATGGATCTGGCGGTGGAGCGGATTTTTCGGGCGGTGGATGCGGGGGAGACGGTTTGCATTTTCGGGGACTATGACGTGGATGGGATCACTTCGATCACGATTCTGCGGCATGTGCTGGGGTTGTATGGGTTGGTGGCGCGGCCGTTTATTCCGATCCGCGGGTCGGAGGGCTATGGGCTGAGCGATGCGGCGATGGAGCGCTTGTTGGCGGAGGGGGAGCGGCCGAGTTTGTTGATCACGGTGGACTGTGGGACGGCGTCGCGGGAGGAGATCGGGCGCCTGCAGGAGAGCGGGATCGATGTGATCGTGGCGGATCACCATGAGCCGGGGGAGAAGGGGCGGCCGCCGTGTGTGGCGGTGGTGAATCCGAAGCTGGGGGATGACTATGGCTATCTTTGTTCGGCGGGGGTGGTCTTCAAGGTGGCGCATGCGTTGTTGAAGACGCGGCCGGTGGAGGGGTTTGATTTGCGGGACATGCTGGATCTGGTGGCGGTGGGGACGATCGCGGACATCGTGCCGTTGGTGGATGAGAACCGTTGTCTGGTGCGGCATGGCTTGCGGCGTTTGCCGAAGACGCTGAATCACGGGCTGCGGGCCCTGATGGATGTGACGGGGATGAACGGCCACGCGACGAGCGCGGATGTGGGGTTCCGGATCGGGCCGCGGATCAATGCGGCGGGGCGGATGGATGTGCCGGAGGATGCCCTGGCGGTGTTGTTGGCGGATTCGAAGCAGGTGGCGAAGGATTTGTCGGAGCAGTTGGACGACTATAACCGACAGCGGCAGAAGTGCGAGTTGGCGATGTTTGAGGAGGCCATGGTGCAGCTGAAGGAGCATCATGATCCGGAGACGGACGTGGCGTTTTTGGTGGGGGCGCGGGGGTGGCACCCGGG
>JAQCFL010000275.1 GCA_027619375.1 Verrucomicrobiota bacterium
CTGCCGCACCCGCCGCTCCAGCCCCCAGCACTCCCCCGCCACCCCGAAACTCCCCGTCTCAAACCGCACCACCTGCTTCAGCCGCGAGGTCCGCGGCGAATGCAGCCGCACCAACACACACACCGCCTCCAGCAAACTCGTCTTCCCCTGCGCATTCTGCCCCACAAACACCACCGACTCCTCCGGCACCTCCAGCGCCAAAGACGCGAAGCAGCGGAAATCCACCAACCGGAGGGATCGAATCACCTCCTCATCCAATCCCAGCCACCACAATGATCAATCTCCTTTCTCCATTTTTCCCCCCGAAAAAAGTTTCCTCTTGAATTCAAAAATTTTCCCATAAAAGTCACACACGTTCGCCCCCCAGCGACGCTGGATTCCACGACGAACGTGTCAGAGTTTCCCCTGCCCATGATCAAGGTCACCAATCTCACCAAACAGTTCGGACACAAGAAGGCGGTCAACGACCTGTCCTTCACGGTAAAGAAGGGAGAAGTCCTCGGCTTCCTCGGACCCAACGGCGCCGGCAAGTCCACCACCATGCGGGTCGTCACCGGCTTCCTCCCGCCCACCAGCGGCGAAGTCCGCATCTGCGGCCTCTCCATGGTCGACCAACCCGAGGAGGCCAAAAAGAAAATCGGCTACCTCCCCGAGTCCGCCCCCCTCTACGACGGCATGTCCGTCCGCGGCTTCCTCCGCTTCTGCGCCGACATGCGCGGCCTCTCCGGCTCCGCCAAGGCAGAAGCCGTCGATCGCGCCATCGAAACCTGCTTCCTCCAAACGGTTTACCGCCAGGCCATCGACACCCTCTCCAAGGGCTACCGCCACCGCACCTGCCTCGCCCAGGCCCTCCTCCACGACCCCGAAGTCCTCGTCCTCGACGAACCCACCGACGGCCTCGACCCCAACCAAAAACACGAGGTCCGCAACCTCATCAAACGCCTCGGCAAGGACAAGGTCATCCTCTTCTCCACCCACATCCTCGAAGAGGTCGAGGCCGCCTGCACCCGCGCCGTCATCGTCGATCAGGGCTGCATCGTCGCCGACGGCACCCCCGACGAACTCAAGGCCCAGTCCGGCTCCGATTCCCTCTACGACCTCTTCCGCAAGGTCACCACCACCGACACGGCCCCCGCCAAAGCAAGCGCCGACGCCTGATTTTCCCATCCCACCACTCCATTCCGATGCGAAACACCTGGTCCATCTTCAAACGCGAACTCGGGAGCTACTTCTCCCACCCCATCGCCTACGCCATCATCATCGTCTTCATCCTCATCTCCCTCGGCCTCACCTTCTCCTTCGGCCAGTTCATGCGCAGCGGCGATGCCAGCCTCGATGGCCCCTTCTTCTTCTGGCACCCTTGGATCTACATGCTCCTCGCCCCCGCCGTCGGCATGCGCATGTGGTCCGACGAACAACGCAGCGGCACCATCGAACTCCTCGGCACCTTCCCCCTCTCCCCTTGGGCCGCCATCCTCGGCAAATTCCTCGCCGCCGCCACCGTCTGGCTCATCGCCGTCGGCCTCACCTTCCCCGTCTGGATCACCGCCAACATCCTCGGCGACCCCGACAATCTCACCATCTTCTCAGGCTACCTCGGCAGCTACCTCGTCTGCCTCACCTTCCTCGCCATCACCATGCTCGTCTCCGCCTTCACCCGGGACCAGGTCGTCTGCCTCATCGTCGCCGTCTCCATCTGCGTCTTCATGGTCCTCTGCAGCTACGACGACGTCATCCGCGAACTCTCCAATGTCGCCGCCGACTGGATCGTCGAACCAATCGTCTCCATCGGCGTCTGGGACCACTTCCGCTCCCTCATGCGCGGCTCCTTCCGCGTCCTCGACTTCGTCTGGTTCGTCTCCCTCATCTCCGCCTGCCTCCTCGGCACCAGCGCCATCCTTTCTGCCAAACGCGCCTGACCCATGAGCACTGCGAAACACGGTAAACCGATCCTCCGCGCCACCCTCGGCATCGCCGCCCTCGTCGCCATCGCCTTCTTTGCCAATTGGCTGATGAACCTCAGCGCCCTCGGCAAAACGGGCATCGACCTCACCGAGGACAAGGTCCACACCCTTTCCGAAGGCACCAAGGCCATCATCAAGGACCTCGATGCCCCCGTCGTGGTGCGCTACTACGCCACCCGCAAATCCGAGTCGCTCCCCCGCGACCTGAAGCTCTACATGCGCAAGGTCGATGACCTCCTCAAACAATACGCCGCCCTCTCCAACGGCAAACTGCGCATCGAATACCTCGACCCCCAGCCCGATACCGATGCCGAGGACTCCGCCAACATCGACGGCCTCCAGGGCCAGCGCATCGTCGATGGATCCTACGAGGAAAACATCTTCCACGGCGTGGCCATCTCCTGCCTCGACCAGCGCGAGGTCCTCCCCTTCCTCAGCCCCGCCGACGAAACGCGCCTCGAATACGAACTCTCCCGCGCCGTGGCCCAGGTCGCCCAGGCCAAGAAGCCGGTCATCGGCCTCATGAGCGCCCACAACCTCGTCGGCGGCCCCCCCTCCATGCCCGGCCAGCAGGGCAGCCCCCCCTGGGCCATTTACCAGCAACTCAACCAGGCCTACGACGTCCGTGCCCTCGGCATGCAGCCCGAAAAGCTCGACCCCGCCGAAATCACCGTCCTTATCCTCATCCACCCCGCCGACATCACCCCCGAAACGGAGTTCAAGATCGACCAATACGTCCTCGGCGGCGGCACGGTCATCGCCTGCCTCGATTCCTACTCCTTCGTCGCCTCACAAATGGGCGGAGGCAACCCCATGATGGGCGGCGGCATGAACACCTCATCCACCCTCCCCACCCTCCTCCCCGCCTGGGGCGTCGAGTTCACCGCCAGACAGGTCCTCGCCGACCGCAACTACGCCACCAAACTCCGCGACGGCCGCGTCGCCCCCGCCCTCCTCACCCTCACCGCCGACGCCTTCCCCCGGAAAGACGACCTCGTCACACAGGGCCTCAACGACCTCTGGCTCATCTTCAGCGGCTCCTACTCCGTCACGGGCGGCAAGGGACTTTCCAGCAGCGTCCTCCTCCAGGCCTCCCCCAACTCCGCTCTCGTCGATGGCACCCGCGCCTCCCAAATCGACCAAACCCTCCTCACCTCCATGGTCCCCGACCAGAAGCAGCACGCCATCGCCCTGCGCCTCGCCGGAAAATTCAACACCGCCTTCCCCAACGGCGACCCCGCCAAGGCCGCCGACGAGGAGGCCGCCGAGGACGAAGTGGTCCCTCCTCCCTCGGACGACGAGCAGGAAGGCCAAGTCGCCGCCACCGACGCGGAACCAAAAAAGGCCCCCCCCGCCGACAACGCCCTCAAGCAGGCCAGGGAGGAAGGCAGCGTCATCCTCCTCGGCGATTCCGACTTCCTCTTCGACCAGTTTGCCTACCAGCCCGCCCAGTTCGGCAACATGATGATCTACACGCCCATCAACGGCAACTCGGTCCTCTTCTTCAACCTCCTCGATCAGGCCACCGGCTCCAAACACCTCATCGGATCCCGTTCCCGCGCTTCCACCCGCCGACCCTTCACTCTCGTCCAGGAAATGGAGGCCGATTTTGAACAAGAGAAGGGCAAGTTCATCGAGGAACGTGAAAAATCCCGCGCCGAATTCCAACGACAGATCGACGAGATCATCAGCGAACGCCAAGCCAAAGGCGAAGCCCTCCTCACCGAGGAGCAACAAGCGGAACTCAACCGCCTTCGCGGCCTCGTGGTCGAGGAAAACCGCAAGATCCGTGAGGGCCAGAAGGATCTCAAACGAAAAAAGGACAAGCTCAGCCGCAACGCCACCGTCCTCAACGTCCTCGTCATCCCCCTCATCGTCTTCATCATCGCCCTCCTCGTCCAAATCCGTCGCCGCTCCGTCCGCGAAGCCCGCTAAATCCGATCAACGACCATGAGCAAGAAACACGTTCTCATTCTCTGGATCCTCGCCGCCCTCCTCGGGGCCTCGGTCGCCGCCGTCAGGATCAGCCAGAACAAGGGCGCCGAAGCAGTCACCAAACTCTCCCGCGGTGATCACCTCTTCGGCCACATCCCCGCCGCCGAAATCACCACCATCAAGATCGAGGATCACGAGCAATCCACCACCCTCACGAAAGCCGAATCCGGCTGGGTGGTCGGGGAACGCGGCGACTTCCCCGCCAACATCCCCATTCTGGCCGCCCTCCTCGACAACCTCAACAGCGTCAAGATCGGTCAGGGCCTCGAGGCCGGCCCCAGCTACAACGCCCGCTTCGGCATGGATGCCACAGCCACCGACCCCGACGAGCACGGCCTTCTCCTCACCCTCACCGCCCCCGGCAAGGATCCCTGGACCGTCGCCCTCGGCAAAACCACGGCCGGCGAACAGTCCATGATGAACCCCATGGCCCCTCCCCGCGGCGGCGGACGGTACGTGCGCATCAGCGACGACCCCGAGAGTGTTTACGTCATCGAGGAAACCTTCCCACGCGTCACCGCCGACCCCAAGGACTGGCTCGGCGAGGAGTTTCTGCAGGTCGCCAAACTCAAGAGCATCACCCTCCGCGCACCCAACGACAGCGGCTTCGAACCCTGGAGCCTCACCCGCGACAGCGCCACCGGCGAGTTCACCCTCGAAGGCCTCGGCGCACAGGAGACACTCATCGACACCGTCGTCAGCCCCCTCAAGAACCTCTTCTCCTTCGCCCGCTTCGAGGACGTCCTCAGCGGAGAGGCCGCCAAGGAGATCCGCGACGACTCCCTCGCCCGCCAGGCCGTCCTCACCACCTTCGACGGTCTCACCTACACGGTCGAGATCGCTCCGAAGAAGGCCGAGGAAGGCGCGGAGCCCGAACCCGCCTCCAACCCCAACCACCTCCTCAGCTT
>JAQCFL010000276.1 GCA_027619375.1 Verrucomicrobiota bacterium
CAGCGGCCCCCGCAAGATCCGGGGCATCGACACCCCCCTCTGCACCTTCCGCGACCTCCGCCGAGAACCGCTGCAGACCTAACCGTTTCACTGGGATCGTCCTCTATTCCAAGGTCCGCCACAGTCTCTCGACCATTGACCTGAACCCTGCCCGAAGCTTGTACGAACCACCCATCCATGCTCGAGGTGATGCGCTTTCGGCTCGAGCCGGGCCTCGTCTTTCCCATCGGTGGCCTGATCCGGCTTACGACAATTTTCCAGGCAAGTCATAGCAACGCCCCCCGTCGGCACCTACCGCCTCACCGCCTCCCTCGACCCGCAAAGCTTCCCCCATCGTCGCCCTTCAGCAACATCGCCTCCACAGGCATCAGCGCCCAACAACCCTTCTCCTTTCCTCCCACGAAGTCACCGGCGCACCCGGAGCCGTCTTCAGGGTCGAGGAACAAGTGGAGTAGGGTCCTTCTCCACCCCATCCTCCACCACCCCATCCTTCTCCTTTTCCCCGCCCTTTGCCTCGGCCTCGAAAGCCTTCGCCAGCTTCGTCAGATCGGCCTCATCCAAATTCTCCAACCCGGACACCCAAAGCGTATCCTTCATCTGCCCCAACACCAGCGGCACACTCTCCAACACTCCGTCCACGATGATCGCCAGCCGCACCTTCCCCCCCGCGCCCTTCGTCGCCGCCGCCAACCGCTTCGCCCCTTCCTCATTCAACTTCACCTCGACCACCCCCGGCTGATCCGGCACAGCCCGCGCACTCGCCACATCCTTGCCCGTCACCACCGCCTCCTTCTCCACCTGGTAAATCATGCTCCGCCCGTCCTTGGTCAAGGCCATCGCCTCGGCATTCAAACCCCGCGCCTCGGAGGCCTTGCTCACCCGCAAGAGCTCCCCGTGGACCAGGGAACCCGTGCAGAACAGAAAGAGTAATGTCTTCATGACAGGACACCCCTAGCACAACCCTCCCCCGAGGGAAAGCCCGCGAAAACCTACTTTCGCCACCCCACCGGCTGGGTCCAGGCCTGCTCCCACTGCTCCTTGTAGGAGGGATTCGGATGCGGACGGGAGGAATTGACCACCACCCGCACATACAGCTCATCCCCCTTCATCTGATACTCCGCCGCCGACCCACTCACCGTGGCCAGCACCTCCCCCGCCTTCTCCGGCGTTCCCTTCCGCGTTCCCACAAACTTGATCTCATAGCTCACCCCCTCCACCGCCTCGATCTCCACCCGCTGCGTCCGCGTCTTCCGATCAAACTCCACCTCCTTCAACACCACCCCCGTCGAGGCATAAAATTCCCCCCGCTCCATCGCCTCCACCAAGGCCCCTGCCTCCAATTTCTCGGCCCTCACCATCACCCAACCCCTCCCCGGCGACGCGTCCCCTCCGTGATACTGATGGGAATCGTCCGTCGCCACTCCGAACAACGGCGGCGCATCATACAGCATCAATCGCAGCGTGTTCGCAATATCCCAGATTTCTTCATCTCCCGGCCGCTCCGCATCACCCTGATGATTGACTGCCGGGTGCCCGTTGTACACCTCGAAAAACTGATCCTCCACCACCTCGGCCAGCTCCTGCGGCGTGATCGACCAATGGAAGTTCGGATGATTCACATGCGCCAGCATCGGCCTCCCCAACCGCTCCGACTGCTCCGCCACCATCCGCAGGTTCTTGCGCATCGTGTCCACCACCGATTCCCCATGCTGCGGCGGAATGACCTCCCCCAAGTTGAGCGCGTTGATGTGTACCTGATGGTTCTGAAAGCGATCCGTGATCTCCTCCGCCTCGATCAGCAAAAATTCCCCCTCCTCCTCAAACTTCGGCCGAAACTCCTCCAGCGGCCTCAACCGCACCTCTTCCTTGCCCGCCTCCTCCCGCCGCTCCACCCATTCCTCGCCAAACGCCGCCAGATACTTCTCCATCGACCCCATTTTTCCCACCTTCCGCCGCTGTTCCACCTGCGCCACCGGCATCCAACGCTCACCCCGACTCAACACGTTGTGGTCGGAGAGCGCCAGAAAATCGTATCCACGCTCCTTGTACCATCCCACGATCATCTCCGGAAAATCATTCCCGTCGCTCCACAGCGAATGCGTGTGCGTGTTGCCCTTGTACCAGGTGCCCAACTCTTGAATCGCCTCCGGTTCGCCACCCTGAGCCTGGCGGGCCCCATTGATCCCGATCGCCATCACCGCGACCACCAACACCAGCAGAGGCACAAAGATTTTTGCTCTCATTCGCCCTTCTCCGGCTTGCCATGCGTTGCCACCTCCGCTGCAGTCAACTCCCGCACAAAGACACTTCGCCAGCGGATCTCCCCCCCGTGCGTCTGCAGCTGAATCGGTCCCACCTTCGGCAGCGGGCCACCCCTGTTGAAATAGTTCTGCATCCTGGCGTGATCCACCACCAGCTTCTCATTCAGATAGACCGTCACAATCTCGCCCGCCATGAGAACCCGCACGCTGTTCCACTCTCCGAATGGCTTGTCCGCCAATACCAGCGGATCCCGGCCCGGCGTTCCCTTCGTGTTGTTCCAAAGTCCCCCCGAACCCTTGTCCGCTCCGATCTTCCACTTGCCGCCCGCCTCCGTCGTATCCCAGATCTGCACCTGCGGAATGGCCCGCAAATAAATCCCGCTGTCCGCCTCCGCCACGGTCTTGTATTCCAGCCGCAGCTCGAAATCGCCGTAGTTTTTCTCCGTGGTCAGAAAGAGCCCCTTCCCATCGTTCACCAACTCATCGCCCTCCACGCTCCAGTGTTTCGCGATGTTCTCCAGGCTCTTCGCCTTCTTCTCTGCCAGCTTCTCGGGAGGAAAGGCCATCCACTTCGCCGGGTCCTCCGTGTCCAGCCCCCACCAACCGCTCAGGTCCTTGCCATTGAAAAGCGCCGTGAAACCCTCCGGGGCCTTCACCTCCGCTGAGATTCCGGAAAGCAACCCGAAGGAGAGCAATCCGCCAAAGAAGAGGGAGGGAAGGGAGGAGGTTTTCATGATCGTTGCCTTGCTACGCTCCACGCTCTCCCATTTCTTTAAACTACTCAATCTTAGAACGTCCCGACGAACCAAACCACTCCGGAAAACTCCCCCCCGCCCCCACCGTAGTCACCGCATGTTCCGCTCTGTGCTCCTGTCCCTCCTCGGCCTCTCTCCTTGCTCTGCGGAAATCTCCCTCACCATCAGCCCCGATCAGCTCACCCTCGATCAAGCGCTCACCCAACTCCGCACCCTTCGCGCCAACGGCAAGACCGAACCTGCCTCCCTCCTCATCCCGCCCGGACTCCATTCCACCAACACCATCCTCGACCCCGCCCTCGTCGGGAAAGGCCTGACTTGTCGCGCCCTCAAGCCGGATGAGCCTTGCCCCGTCCTCACCGCCGGCACCGAGCTCACCAACTGGACCCTCACCGACAACCTCTGGTCCACCCCCCTCGAGCACGAGCCCGCCGGCCTCTTCACCGGCGATCAACCCTGCACCCTCGCCCGGATGCCCAACGACGACTTTTGGCGCATCGAGAAAACAGGCCCGGACCGTCGCACCTCCTTCACCTGGCAAGAGAACACCATCCCCGAGGTCAAGGACCTCGCCAATCTCTCCCTCGTCTTCCTCCACGACTGGTCCACCACCCACGTCGAGGTCCTCTCCCTCGACCCCGCCACCCGCACCCTCTCCACCAAACTCTCCATCGGCCCGAAGGCCGACCACTACAGGATCGGTCACTTCGAACCCCAACCGCGCTTCTTCCTCCAAGGCAGCCGGGACTTCCTCGACGCTCCCGGCGAATACTACTACGACCGCTCCGCCAAACGCCTCTTCTACATGCCCCTCCCCGGCAAACACCCCGCGACCACCAGTATCATCGCCACCACCATCCCCCACGCCCTCCTCCTCCACGGCACCGGGGACCAACCACTGCAAAATCTCCACTTCGAACACTTGGCCTTTTCCCACGCCCAGTGGCTCCCCGCCGGCCGTCGCTTCGCCGGAGGACAGGCCAGCTTCCACGAGGATGGCGAAAGCTTCACCCGCACCCCCGTCCCCTGCGCCGTCGAAGCCGACCACTGCCGCGAGCTCTCTTTCGTCAACTGCCACTTCTCCCACTCCTCCGGCGGAGGCCTCTGGCTTCGCGAAAACTGCCGGGACATCCAGATCCGCAAATGCACCTTCACCGACCTCGGAGCCAACGGCCTCATGATCGGCGTCCCCGGCGACCCCAAACATGTCACCAGTCACCTCATCGTCGAAGACTCCCTCATCGCCCGCTGCGGCCAACGCTACTACGGCTCCGTCGGCCTCTGGATCGGCATCGCCGCCCACTGCACCATCCGCAACAACGAGATCCACGACCTCCCCTACACCGGCTTCTCCCTCGGTTGGCGCTGGAGCCCCGTCACCAGCCCCTCCAGAAACCACCTCATCGAAAACAACCACATCCACCACGTCCTCCAAACTCTCTCCGACGGCGGCGGCATCTACACCCTCGGCCTCCAACCCGATTCCATCATCCGCGGAAACCACATCCACGACGTCCGCGTCAACGCCGGCCGCGCCGAATCCAACGGCATCTTCATTGACCAAGGCAGCACCGGCTTCCTCGTCGAGAACAACGACATCCACCACATCGCCCGCTCCCCCATCCGCTTCCACCAAGCCGGAAAAAACACCCTCCGCAACAACAAGCTTGAACCCTCCGACGGCATCCCCCCCCTCCGCTTCAACAACAGCCCCGAAGAAAACATCACCGTCGAATAGCCACCCAAGTGGCGTGACCGTCCCGGTCGCAAGCCCTCTCCCCTCCCCGCGTAGCGGCGCCTCTGCGAGGCGTCG
>JAQCFL010000277.1 GCA_027619375.1 Verrucomicrobiota bacterium
GCCGGGGGCGTATGAGAAGCATCTGGTGGCGGACTGGGCGGGGGCGCATTTTTCGGCGAAGTGGAAGAGCGAGGTGGAGGTGGCCTTTTCGCGGCAGCCGGTGAGCTGTTTCATCGCGACCCGGGAGCGGAAGCTATTGGGCTTCGCGTGTTACGACACCAGTGCGCGTGGCTTTTTTGGCCCGACGGGGGTGGCGGAGGCGGCGCGGGGGACGGGGATCGGGAAGGCGCTGCTGCTGAAGGCGTTGGAGGCGTTGCGGGAGGGGGGGCATGCGTATGGGTTCATTGGCGGGGTGGGCCCGCGGGAATTTTACGAGAAGACGGTGGGCGCGGTGGAGATCCCGGGGAGTGATCCGGGGATTTATGCGGACCTTTTGCCGGAACCGGAGTGAGATGAGCAGGGTGGCGGAAAGCGGCGAGACGGGGCGGGATCAGGATGCGGCCTTCGTGCGGAATGCCTTCGCGAAGATTGCGGATCGCTACGTGCTGACGAATCACGTGCTGAGTGTGGGGACGGACATTCTGTGGCGGAAGAAGGTGGGGCGGATGGTGGCGGGTTGGGAGCCGAAGCGCATTCTGGATGTGGCGACGGGGACGGGGGATCTGGCCTTGGAGATGCAGAAGGTGTGTCCGGAGGCGGAGGTGATTGGGTCGGATTTTTGCGAGGAGATGTTGGTGCATGCGAAGCGCCGGGGGGTGCGGGAGACGCTGGTGGCGGATGGGTTGAACCTGCCGTTTGGGAATGGGTCGTTCGATGTGGCGACGGTGGCCTTCGGGCTGCGGAACATGGCGAGTTGGGATGAGGGGTTGGCGGAGTTGCATCGGGTGGTGCGGCCGGGGGGGCAGGTGCTGGTGTTGGATTTTTCGCTGCCACGAGGGGTGATGCGGCGGCCATATGCATTCTACCTGAACAAGGTCTTGCCGAAGGTGGCGGGGGTGCTGACGGGGGAGGGTGAGGCCTATGAGTATCTGGCGGGATCGATCGAGCGCTTTCCGAGCGGAGAGGCGATGCTGGAACGATTTGCGCGGGCCGGCTTTGCGGAGCGGAAGTGGATCCCGCTGAGCGGGGGGATTGCCTCGATTTACACCGGGCTGGTGGAGGGCTGAAGCTTGCGCAATCCGGGGAAGTCCCTAGTGTCCCGGCCATGTCGATTCAGGGATACGCGAATCAGTTTGTCTGTGATCTGGTGGCCTACGAGCCGGGGAAGCCGGTCGAGGAAACGGCGAGGGAGCTGGGCTTGGATCCGTCGCAGATCATCAAGCTGGCCAGCAACGAGAATCCCTTCGGGCCGTCGCCGTTGGCGAAGGAGGCAATGACGAAGGCGCTGGACGAGGCGCACATTTATCCGGACGGAGGGGCGTGGAAACTGCGCAATGCGATCGCGGAGAAGTATGGGGTGGAGATGGGGAACGTGGTGTTGGGGAACGGGTCGAACGAGATCATCGAGTTGATGTGCCATTGTTTCCTGCGGCCGGGGGCGGCATTGATCGCGGCTGAGCACGCCTTTGTGGTTTACAAGCTGATGGCGACCTTGTTCGGGGCGGACTACGTGGAAGTTCCCGATCCGGAGTTTGTGCACGATCTGGAGGCGATGGCGGATGCGATCACGCCGGAGACGCGGTTGGTGTTTGTGGCGAACCCGAACAATCCGACGGGGACACTGGTGGGGCAGGAGGCGATTGATCGTTTTGTGGAGCGATTGCCGGAGCATGTGGTGGCGGTGTTTGACGAGGCATATCACGAGTTTCTGAGCGATGCGCCGGACACCGTGAAGTACGTGCGGGAGGGGCGCAACGTGGTGGTGATGCGGACCTTTTCGAAGGCGCAGGGACTTGCGGCCTTGCGGATCGGGTTTGGGCTGGCACCGAAGGCGATCGCGGATGTGCTGCACAAGGCGCGGCAGCCATTCAATGCGAATGCCATCGCGCAGGCGGGGGCCCTGGCGGCGATCGAGGATGAGGCGCACGTGCGGAAAACGGTGGAGAACAACGAGGCGGGATTGGCCTACTACCACGAGGAGTTTACGAAGCGCGGTCTGCAGTATGTGCCGAGCGTGGCAAACTTCGTGCTGGTGGAAGTGGGGGATGGCGATCGGGTCTTTGCGGAGATGCTGAAGAAGGGGGTGATCGTGCGGGCCATGCGGAGCTACAAGCTGCCGGGGTGGGTGCGGATCTCGGTGGGGACGCCAGAACAGAATCGGCGGTGTCTGGTGGTGCTGGATGAAATCCTCGCTGGTTGACATCACGTGGGTCGCGGGGTATTCCTCTAGTTCATATAGACTATAAGATGAGTCAAAGTGTCCATCCGGAGAGCCGGAACTTCTTTTGTGATCAGTGCGGTGGCGAGATACGGATTCCGTATGAATTGCCGCCGACCAAGGCGCCGTGCCCATTTTGCAAGGTGGAGATCACTTCGCCTGGGCCGCCGCTTCCGGTGGGGCCGGGTGAGGTGGGCCCCGTTGGCGAGAGCGAGATGGCGGAGTCGGTGGCGGTGACGACGGCGATCGCGGAGAAGGAGATTCTGGAAGCGAAGGTTGAGGAAAGGGTGGCCGAGGTGGTGGCTGCGCGGGAGGTCGAGGAGGAAATGATTCGGGA
Organism: Verrucomicrobiota bacterium; assembly: GCA_027619375.1. Classification (GTDB taxonomy): domain Bacteria; phylum Verrucomicrobiota; class Verrucomicrobiia; order Verrucomicrobiales; family Akkermansiaceae; genus JAPKDA01. The sequence continues at coordinate 2,595 of JAQCFL010000277.1, forward strand.
GGAATTGCCTGGCGAGGTGCCCAAGGAATCGCCAAAAACGGAGCCCCTGGCGTCTCCGGTGGAATTGCGGGACAAGGCGGCACCGGACGAGGTGGTGGCCGAACCGGAGGTGACTGCGTCGAGGGGGGCGTTGCCAGCCATTCTGTTTTTGATCGCGGCGTTGGTGCTGGTGGGTGTGGTGGCGGTGGTGGGCTATCTGTTGCAATCGGGTACGCGGAGCGAACCGGGCAAGGGGGCGCGATTGGAGATGGATGATGCGCATTTCATTCGGGATGGATGGATGGGGGTGGCGACGGAGCGGTTGCGTGGGTTTCTCGCGGCCGGGGGGGTGGAGGAGAAGGCGGCGCACGGGATCGGGGGGAATGCGGAGTTGGAGGCGATGCGAAAATTTTACGCGGTGGTTCCCCGGGATGAATCGGACACCACGCTGGATGGCTTCAGTCACTATTCGCTGGATCTCGCGGATCGCGAGCGGGGGGTGTTTTTGATGCGCTATGAACGCCCGGCGCAGTATGACATCCGCGAATTTTTCCGGCCGGTGGCACCGTTGGAGGTGCAGTATCATTTGGAGCAGAGCGAGTTTCTGATGGCGAGTGCCGCGGCGCGGGATAATTTTGCGATGGAGCCGGTGCAGGCGATGGTGTTTTTCAAGCGGAAGGGGAACGAGTTGTTCATTGATTGGGAGACCTACGTGCAGACCAAGTATCGGACATTGCGTCATTTTTGTAGTTTGCCGGCTGTGGGGGAGAGGGGGGTGTTTCGTGTGGTGCTGCAGGAGGACATCGCGGACCTGTCCACGGGGGGGGAGGAGGCAACGCGGTATTATCGGCTGAGTGATCCGGGGAATGCGGGGGACTACGTGAAGGTGCGGGTGCGGGAGGAGACGGAGTTGGGGGGGGTGTTGTCGGAGTTGAATTGGATCGGAGTGGCGGGCGTGGAGATCCCGACCCGGACGGCGACGGTGGAATTGGAGTGGTCGGAGGGTGAGGATCCCAGGGTGGAGTTGAAGCGGGTGATTTGCTGGGAATTTTTGGGGCTGGGCGGGGAAGAGGGGAACACCGTGAAGGTGGCGGAGCCGGTTGAACCGGAGCCGGTTGAGTCGGCGGGTGATGAGGAAGGGCAGGCGGTGCCGGACGCAGCGGGAACGCCGGAATCATGATCGGTACCATTGTGGCGGTGGCGACTCCCTTCGGGCCGGGGGCTATTTCTGTGTTGCGGGTGTCGGGGCCGGAGGCCTTGCAGGTGGCGGGCGCGGCTTTGGGGGAAGATTTGGCGGGTGTGGAGTCGCGGCGGGTGGTGCGCGGAAATGTGCGGGATGGGGCGGGTGCGATTTTGGATGACGTGTTGGTGAGCTGCTTTCGGGCACCGGCGAGCTACACGGGAGAGGACACCGTGGAGATCAGCGGGCACGGTGGGGTGCTGGTGACGCAGCGGGTGTTGGATCGATTGGTGGCCTGCGGGGCCCGGGTGGCGGAGGCGGGGGAGTTCACGCAGCGGGCTTTCCTGAGCGGAAAGCTGGATCTCACTCAGGCCGAGGCGGTAATGGATGTTATTTCCGCGCAAACCGACCTGGCCTTGCGGGCCGCGCAGCAGCAGTTGCGGGGGCGATTGGGGGAGGCGACGGAGGCGTTGCGGGGGGAGATGTTGGGGATTGTGGCGCACGTGGAGGCCTTCATTGATTTCCCGGAGGAGGACATCGATGCGGCGACCGGGGAGGAGTTGCGGAAGCAGATCGAGGAGTGCGAGAGGCGTTGTGCGGCCCTGCTCGATACCGCGGAGCAGGGGCGCATTTTGCGAGAGGGAGTTAGGACGGTTATTTACGGTGAGCCCAACGTGGGGAAGTCGAGCTTGCTGAACCTCTTGTTGGGGTATGAGCGGGCCATCGTGAGCGAGATGGCGGGGACGACGCGGGACACGGTGGAGGAGGTGGTGAATCTGGGCGGGATCCCGGTGCGCTTGATCGATACGGCGGGGATGCGGGAGACGGAGGATGAGATCGAACGGCACGGGGTGGAGCGGACGCGGAAGAAGTTGGCGGAGGCGGATCTGGTGTTGGAGGTGGTCGATGCGAGCGAGGCACCGCGGGCCCTGTTGGTGGCGGAGGAATTGGGGCCTCACTACCTGTTGGTGCGCAACAAGGTGGATCTGGGGGAGCACGCGGGGTGGGTGGATAAGGGCGGGGTGCGGATTTCCTGCGTGAAGGTGGAGGGGGGGGAGGAATTGGTGCGGGC
>JAQCFL010000278.1 GCA_027619375.1 Verrucomicrobiota bacterium
GGGCCACTTATTCGGTGGGGGCGGGCTGGGTGGAGGGTGCGGGCTGGGGGCGGCGTTTGGGGAGAAAGGGCTCGGTGAGGGCTTCCTCGAAGTCGAAGAGGTCGCGGAAGTCGTCCTTGGTGTCGGAGTCCTGGCGGCCGAACATGCCTTCCTCGATGAGGACGAAGACCATTTCGCCGACATCCTTGCAGGCATGGACACCCCATTCGCGGAGGAGGGTGGAGGCCATGGGACCGAATTCCTGGAGGGCGTAGTCGCGGACGCCGACCAGGAGTTCCTGGCCGCTGACGTGGCGCTCCTCGCCGTTGTTCTGGCTCATGGTGCGCTTGATGGTGAAATCGAGGGCGTCCTTGAGGAAGAAGTAGGCACCGGGATCGTAGCGCTTGTCGCGTTTCACGATGGTGTCCACGGCGGCGTCGAATCGAAGGGCCTGCATCGGAAGGGAATCTACAAGAGTGGGGCGGAATGCAAAGGCGAAAAGCTCAATTAGGGGCGGCGAGGCGGGTTTGGAGGCGGGTGAGAATGGACTGTAGGGCCGGTAGAATGGTTGATTCCCGGAGGGGTTTGGGTTGGTCCGCGCCGGCCCAGATACAGACCACGTGGCGGGGGTCGAGGAGGAGGCCCCAGGCGTCGAAATCGGCCGGACTCGTGGCGATGAGGAGGCGCTTGCTCTTTGCGGAAAAAACCACGGCGAGGGACTCGCGGACAGCGCCTCGGGAAAATGCGGAGGTGGCGCGACTGTCATTTTGAAAGGTGATGGTGCCGTCGCTGGTGCGGAGGGTGCGGACGAGGTGGGTGCGGGGGCGTTGGCCGTCGTTGAGGAGGGTTGCGGCGGCGGTGGCGAGTTCGAGCGGGGTGGTGCTGAGGGAGCCGCGGTAGAGGTCCCGATCCTTGCCGAAGGGGCCGGTGAAGCCGAAGCGTTTTGCGAGGCGTTCCATTTCCGCGTTGCCGAGGCGGACGCCGGTGGCGACCGGGTCGGGGTCGAGGGGGAGGCCGCGTTCGGCGGCGGCGGCGAGGACGAAGGGGGTGAAGACGGGGCCGAGGTCACGGCGGGCATCGAGGGCGCGGTGATAGCGTCCGGGACGAGGTTTGCGGCCCCCGACGGCGGCCTGGATGCCGCCGGTGCGGGGGTCGAGGACGAGGGCGGCAATTTCGATGTCGGGAGAGAGGTGGTCGGTGAATTTGGCGAGTTCCTCCTCGAGGGCGGATTGGATGGCGGCATCGATGGTGGTGTCGAGGATGAGTCCGCCCTCCTGGCGATCGTTGTCGGCGAGCAGTTCGTCGAAGTGACGTTGGACGAGGGGGGCGAGGATGCCGCTGGTGCCGTGATTGGGTGCGGTGAGGAGGTCGAGTGGGGTGGTGCTGATTTGTTCGGCCTTCTCAGCGGTGATGACCCTTTCCGCGACGAGGCGATCGAGGACTTCGTCGCGCTGGGTGAGGGCACCCTTGAGGTTGCGGAAGGGGGAGCAGGCGTGAGGGGCGCGGATGATGCCGGCGAGGAGGGTGGATTGGTTGTCGTTGAGTTCTGAGGCGGGGATGCCGAAGTAGGTGCGGGCCGCATCATCCAGGCCGTGGCAGCCGGAGCCGAAGTAGATGCGATTGAGGTAGCTGGAGAGGATTTGGTCCTTCGAGTAGTGCATCTCGATGCGGAGGGTGATGGCGATCTCGAGGAGTTTGCGGTGCAGGCTGCGTTCCCGGATTTCGAAGGTGTTCCGGGCGAGTTGCATGGTGAGGGTGGAGGCGCCCTGGGTGAAGGAGCGGTCGCGGATGTTGCGGAGGGTGGCGCGGAGGAGGCCCATGACGTCGACGCCGTGGTGTTGGAAGAAGCGTTTGTCCTCGCGGGCCTGGAGGGCTTCCACGAAGAAGGGTGGGATTTCCCCGCGGGTGATGAGGCGGCGGTTTTCGCCGTGGAGGGTGGCGAGTTCGCGGCCTTTGGCATCGAGGATGATGGAGCGCTCGGGCATGGAGACGACCTCGCGGAGGTCGTAGCGCAGGGCGAGGCAGGAGTAGAAGAGGGCGACGGCGAGGCCGAGGAGGGTGAGGACCACGGCGGTCTTGAAGGAGAAGCGGATGAGTTTTTGGAGGGGTGCGGGAATCCAGCGCGGGAGTCGCGAGGGGCGCCGGGCGGGGTGCCAGTGTTCGGAGGCGCGGGCCTCCTCACGGGCGCGTTGCCGGCGGGTCCAGCGGGTTGGAGCGTGGGAGGACACCGTGGCTGGATCAATGGGTCGGGGCGGGGGTGCGCCGAGGATTGTTGGGGGCTGGGTTACTCCTGGACCGGGATGGCACGGAGGGGAGGGCGTTCGGGGACGGGTTGGGCGCGATTGGTGGGTTCCTCGACGGGGATGGCCCGGGCGGGTGGTCTGGAAGCGGGGTTGGGGGGATTCCCCGTGACCGGAGCGGCGCGGAGGGGGTGCACGGTGCAGAAGTCATTGGTGGCAGGGGCGAGGTCGGCGGGGAGTTGGGTGTTGTAGGCGGTGCCTGCGGCAGCGCAGCCACTGGTGGCGCGGCGACCGGAGTGGCGGCAGAGTTCGGCGGAGACCATGGCGGTATCCGAGTGGAGGGTTCCGAAGTTGTAGCGACGCAGACGGTCCGCTGTTTTCATTGTTTCGACCCAGACGGGGAGGGCGAGGCGGGATCCGTAGCCGCCGGTGATGGTGCGTTTCGGGGTATCCATGCCGACCCACACGGCGCAGGTGATGGAGGAAGTGTATCCGACGAACCAGGCATCGACGTAGTCGTCGGTGGTGCCGGTTTTGCCAGCGGCGGGGATGCGGAAGTCGAATTGGGTGCGCATGGCGGAGGCCGTGCCGCGGTCGGTGACCTCCTGGAGGATGTTGGAGACCTCCCAGGCGGCGCCGGTGCCGGTGGCGTCGTAGCCGAGGGGGTCAGTGCGGTAGAGGACATTGCCGTCGCGATCGCGGATCTCCTGGATGAGGTATGGTCGGTAGCGTTTGCCGCCGTTGGGGAAGACGGTGTAGGCGCTGGCGACCTGCCAGGGAGTGGCTTCCCAGGAACCGAGGAAGGAGGAGGGCATGGCGGGGATGCGTTTCTCGTCGAAGCCGCACATGCGGGCCACCTCGCGGACCTTGGCGAGTCCGGCGAAGTTTCCGACGCGGACGGAGGAAGTGTTGCGGGATTTGACGAGGGCCTCGCGGGCTTTGACGGACTCGTAGTATTTCCCGTCGGAGTTGTCGGGAGACCAGCTTTTAGGGGCGCCCGTGATTTGGCCGGGTTTGATGCGGTCGTCGCTGACGAGGGTCTCGGGTTTCATGCCGGCATTGAAGGCGGTGAGGAAGACGAAGGGTTTGAAGACCGAGCCGACCTGGCGGCGGGCGTGGAGGGCGCGGTTGAACTTGGATTCGTCGGCATCGCGGCCGCCGATCACGGCGAGGACGGCGCCGGTCTTGTTTTCGACCATGACCACGGAGCCCTGCATGTAGGAGGGATCGCCGCGGGTGGCGGGGCTGAGGCGCTCCCATTGGAGGCGGGTCTGGTGGGTGTATCCGTTGGTGCGTTCGATGCTGCGGAGGTGTTTGTCGAGGGCGCGTTCGGCGCCTTCCTGGAGGCTGCGATCGATGGTGGTGGTGATGACCAGTCCGCCCAGTTTGATGTTCTGTTCCTCGAGGATGCGTTCGAGGTCGCGGCGGATGGCATCCATGGCGTAGCTGTCGTGGATGATGCGGCGGTCGGGGGGGCGGATGTGGAGGGGTTCCTGCTTGGCTTTGTCGGCCTCGGCCTGGGAGATGAACTCGTAGCGGACCATGGAGTCGAGAGTGGCGTCGCGTTCGCGTTTGGTTTTCTTGAGGTCCTCGAAGGGGGAGAAGGCGTTGGGGGCGCGGATGATGCCGGCGAGCATGGCACCTTCGGAGAGGGAGAGTTCGCGGGCCGGCTTTTCGAGGTAGGTGCGCGAGGCGGCTTCGATGCCGTGGATGGAGCCGCCCCAGAAGATGACATTCATGTAGTGCTGGAGGATCTCGTCTTTCTTGTAATGGCCCTCGATGCGGAAGGTGAGGGCGAGTTCGAGGAACTTGCGGTCGAGTTCCTCCCACCATTCGCCATCGGTCCTGAGGTTGAAGGCGTTGCGGGAAAGCTGCATGGTGAGGGTGGAGGCACCCTGGGCGAAGCGGCCACGTTTGATGTTTTGCTGGACGGCGCGGGCGAGGCCGCGGGGATCGACGCCGAAGTGTTTATAGAAGCTCTTGTCCTCCCGGGCGAGGAGGGCGTTGCGGAAGTTGGGGGAGACCTCGTCGAGGGAGACGATGTAGCGGTTGGCGCCGTGGAGGCGTCCGATTTCCTGGCCGCGGCGGTCGAGGATGAGGGATCGGGCGGGCATTTCCGCGACACGGGCCATGTCGAACTTGAGGGAGCGGGCGTAGTAGAAGGCGGAGGCGATGAGGAGGAGGACGAAGCCGATCAGGGCGAGGCCGCCGCCGAGGCGGACGGGCCAGCGGAGGAGGAAGGGCCAGGAGCGGGTGATGCGGTTGACGAGGAGGAAGGGCCAGAAGAGGAGGTAGAAGAGGGGGCTGCGCTTCCTGGCGGGGGCGGCGCGTTTGCGTCCTGCGGGGCGCTTGCCGGCGGGGCTGGTGCGGTTGCGCGGGCTGGAGCGCTTTGGTGATTTGCTGGCCATCGGCGGGTGTTGCTGGAGGGGGGGGAATCCGTTGTCAGCGCGGTTGCCGAGCGAGGACAAATGAGGGATACTGTGGTCGTTCTTTGTGAGACGAGCGGCGGGTCGGTTGACGCTTTGTCCAACGAGAATTTATTTGCAAGACATGAGAGTGACAAGCGCGCGACAGGTCATGGCCGTAAAATTAACTTGTAAGGTC
>JAQCFL010000279.1 GCA_027619375.1 Verrucomicrobiota bacterium
TCCCCCGCCGCTACCCGCCACTCCGTTTCCTTCTCCCACTCCGGGCCATCCGACAAAACCCCGCCGAGCACCCGCTCATCATCACCACCACCCCCGTCCACGACACCCCCGAACCGATCATCCCATTCCGCTCATACCCCGCCGTCATTTCCGGCGTCGGATCCTGATACGGAACTCCCGCAAACAACACATCAAACCCAAACCCACCAAAGACCATCCCAAGCCCCGCCAAAATCAACAGCACCGGCCAACACTTCGGCATCCCCTACCGCATCCCCTTCGCGATATCCGCCGCCAGCCGCTGCAGCGCCCGACTCTGCGCCCCCGCCAACTCCTCAAATCCATCCCGCCCCTGCGGCTCCCGATACGTCCCGCTCTTCGCCGATACCAACTGCCCACCCGGCAACAAATAAATCCGCCAGCCCGCCTCCAATAACGCAAAGCCATCCGCCGTCCCATGAAACTGCCGAATGTCCAGCGAGACCTGGTAGCGCAACTCGTCATCACGTTCCCACGGATAGGTCCGCACATTCCCCGTCCCCAACTCCCGCCCCAGATTCGAGGCCATCGCCGAAGCCACCGACTTCCGCACGTCCCCCGCCCAGTGGTGCCCCTCCGCCACCTCCAACTTCTGCGGCCCGGTCTGGAAAATCATGTTCGACCGGTCGATGTATTCCGCCACCGTCACCGGTCCCACCCCGATCCCCATGCCTCCCCCCGTCGGCGCAGGTCCCGCCGCAGTCAGCAGATAGTATTGATCCCCCGCTCCCCCGCAGCCGACCAACAAGACTGCCACAGCTCCCAGTAGTATTCTTAAAACGGTTTTCATCAGCTTACTCCTTCACTCGCACGGCCTTCGGAATCACCTCACGCCCCCCCTTGCCAAAGATCAGGGAATTCGGCTTCTTCTCGATCGTGTCCGCCACCCGCTCGATGGAACGCGCCGCACTGCGCAGCTCATCCATCGTCCGCCGCATGTCCCCGTAGCCCCGCGAGTCCGGACCCATCCCCTCCAGCGTCCCGCGCAACTCCGTCAGCGTCAACCGCACCTCCTCAGGCAATCGCGCAAACTCCTCGTCCTCCACCACCGTCCGCACCGCAGCCAGCGCATCCCGCGCCTCCTTCAGCACCTCCTCGCTGTTCTCCAACGCCACCTTCCCGGCCTGCGCCGCATCGCCGATCTTTGTCAGAAGACCCTCCACGTCCAGGGCCTCCAACTTCGCCAAAAGATTCACCACCTTCCCCTCCAACAACTGGATCCCCGACTCCACGGTGGGCAGGACCACCATGTTGTCCTTCATCACGATCTCCCCCGATTCCTCATCATCGTAGTAATCCAACTCCACGAAGAGCTGGCCGGTCAACAGGTTGCTCGACTTCAACGAACCACGCAGCCCGCTCCTAATCGCCTTCGCAAACCCCTCCCCTCCCTCGTCGCTCAGCCCCGCCGGAAAGTTCTCCTCGATCTGCTGCTTGTTGAACTGGATCACCACCGGCACCAGCCGACCACCCGATTCCGGCGCATGGAAAAAGGAGATCGCCAACACCCGCCCCACCTCCAGACCGCGAAACTCTACCGCCGCGCCGACCTGCAGCCCCCGCACCGACTGATTGAAAAACAACAGCATTTCACCCGCACTCTCAAAGACCGACTCCGCCGCCTTCGCCTCGTCATCAAAGAGCTGGAACACCGGATCCCCCGAGATGGGCCCTCCCGGCTGCACGCCCTTCGGCACCCCAAAGGTCACCCCGCCCGAAACCACCGAGGAAAGCGACGGCATCTTCAGTTTGAATCCCTGCGCCCCCACCTCCATCTCAATCGCATTGGCAATCCAGAACCGCGTGTTCTCCGTCACCAACCCCGCGTAGTCCTGCTCGATGAAAAGACTCAACTGCACCAGCCCGGTCTCGGGATCGAAGAAGGTCCGCTCCACCCGCCCCACCCGGTTGCCGAGATAAAGCACCGGCGCACTCACATCCGCCTTGCCTCCCTCCGTCGCCACCAGGGTCAGTCGCAGTCCCGGCACTCCCACCGCCGTCACCGGTGGCTCCTCCAACCCTTCAAACTTCGCATCGTCCTCCACAAAGGCCCCCACTCCCGGCTCCAATTCAATGTAGGCCCCGCTGATGATCGTGCCCAACCCCGAGATCGAGGCCCCCGACACCCGCGGCCGCACCACCCAAAAGCGGGAACGCTCCCGGATCAACTCCTCCGCCTCCGGATCCATTCGTATCATCACCTTCACCGAATTCAAATCATCCGCCAAACGCACCGACTCCACCACCCCCACCCGCACCGAACGGCAGCGCACCTCCGTCTTGCCCTTCACGATCCCTTCCGCCGTCTTGAAATCAACCCGCACCAGCGGCCCCTGCTCCGAAAAGTGTCGAAAGACCAGCCAGCCCCCCAACAACAGGGCCAGCACCGGCACCACCCACACCACGCTGAGGCGGCGGCTCAGACGGACCTCCGGCTGCGCAATCTGCGGTGTCTCCTCTTCTTCCATCGGTCCGCTCATTCTTCCCCCTCCCGCGCCTTGCGCAACTGCTTTCTCCCCGCCTTGGCCCGATCCCACAGCAAGCGGGGCTCAAAGGACATCGCCGCCAGCATCGTCAGCACCACCACCCCCGCAAAGGCTAGCGCCGCCGGCCCCGGGTGGATCACCATCAGGTTCCCCAACTGAATCAGAGTCACCATCACCGCCACCACAAAAACATCCACCATCGACCAGCGCCCCACCACCTCGGTCAGCCAATAGATTCGTGTCAACCGCCGCCCGTCGATCCTCACCCACCCACCCGCCGCCGCACACAGCCACAGCAGGGCGATCATCTTCAGAATCGGAATGATCACGCTCGCCACAAAAATGGTGATCGCCACCGGATAGGCATGCATCTCCCAAAAGGTGATCACGCCGCCGATGATGGTGTTCGCCTCCGTGCCGCCACCCAGTTGCTCCACGACCATGATCGGCATCATGTTCGCCGGCACGTAGGCGATCATCGAAGCCACCAGCAGGGCCATGGTCCGTTGGATGCTCTCCTTCTTCCGCGTGTGCAAATGCGCTCCGCATCGCGGACAATGCCTCTCCGCCACCGGAGCGACCCGGTCACAGACATGGCAGGAGGCCAGACCCGCCGCCGCCGCGCTCCCCGGCCAGGGGGGCTTTGCCACCAGACCCTTCATTTTTGCAGGGCCACCTCCAGCCGGTCCCACAGCTCCCGCCGGTCAATCCCGGCGATCGCCGCAGCCAAACAAAACATCACCGCCCCCAGCGCCCAGAAGGCCACTCCGATCGAAACATCCGCCAGCTTCACCAACTTCAACAAACTCACCACCGCCCCCAGGAAAAAAACCTCCACCATCGCCCACGGCTCCAGTCGATACAGCCACAGGGCCACCCCCCGCGCCCCCGGCCAGGCCTTCCCCCATCGCAGCGGCAAACACACATACACCAGCCCCGCCGCCAGAGCGGACGGCGCGATCATCGTACAAAAGGCCACCCCCGCCGCCAATAAATGACTCCCCTCCCGCGCCAGGGAAAGCGAGGCCCCGGTCAGGGTCATTCCCGAAACCATGCCATTGGCGCTCAATGAAATGAACGGAAACCCCTGCGCCACGACCATCAACAGGAGGGCCGCCATCCCGAAGGCCACGGCCCGGTCCAGCGAGGCGGGCTGGTTCCGGTAGAGGGCCGACCCGCAATTGCTGCAGACCACCGCAGTCCCCTCCTCCACCGCCGGGGCCTCATGCAACGCATCGCAGAAATGGCAAACCGCCAACTGCTCCCGCTCCACCCGCGGCCATGCCTCCAAATGCTTCACTTCGTCCCCATTGCCACACCCCGCACCCCCCGACACAAGAAGATTTCCTCTCCGCCAAACGAAACAAGGGCACCCCTCTTATGGGTGCCCTTGCGGGTAAGTTATCCGGCGAAAAGGTTCAGCCCTTCTTCACCTGTTCGATGAGGTCATCGTCTGTTGTGGCCATTTCAACCACCTTCCCGTCAACCACCACTTCCGCAACGATTCCCAAGAGTCCGTCCACCCGGCGACCGCCGGGCTTTGCAGGTGCCCCCCCTCAACACGCGCCCGACCCCTGTCGGACATAGCGCACGAGATTGATCGGATCAGTCCGGTTCATCTCATGCGAATCTGCAAAAACGGTGGATATGAACAGCGAGCCGGACGTCTGCCCGATCGACCCCGGACCGTTCTCCGCGTCCTTGCGGTGAAAGATCGTGTAGCGCACCTCGACGTTCTCAACATCCCTCTTGGTCCAGTTCCGCAACTCGATTTCATAGCCGGCCGGCGTCGTCACGGTGCGCTCATCCTCCGTGCGCACCGTCTCCGCCTTGTCTTTCCACACCTCGAAATCAATCCGGATCGCCTTGCTCGCCGCGATGGCCGGCCCCTCCTCCCTCACATAGGCCTGGTCCGCCTCACTCAGCGCCGAGAGCTTGAAACTCAACTCCCGATTACCCGTCTTCTTGCAGACCGTCACGACCTCCGTGTCGGCATCGTAGTCCCGGAGGACCGCCTCGAAGGTCTTCGACCCGTCCGCACTGGTGAAGACCCGCTTCTCCGACGCCGAGGCAGGGAGCGCCAACATGGCGCAGCCCAGCAAAATCAATAGGTTCGTTCTCATCTCTCCGATAACCTCAGCCGAAGTAATTACAAAGTTGGGCCATCGGTTGCAATCGCAATTTTTCCCCGCCCTTTGACACGAACGACACCTCCTCCTCCGTGGCTCCTCCGTGGCTCCCCCGTGGCTCCCCCGCCCCGGCCACCGCGACTTGATTCAATGGCTCCAGCCCCCCC
>JAQCFL010000280.1 GCA_027619375.1 Verrucomicrobiota bacterium
TTCCCCTTGCTACTCTGCCCGCTGGAAGCGATCTCTTTAACCACTCCTTATTAAATATTTTTTTCTTAAGACCGCCAAAAAATCAATATCCAGGGCTGTTTTTTATCATTTCCGCGCGAAATCCAACCATTTAATGAGCCTTGCATGAGAAGGCCGTTTGACGTGTTATGACAATTACCATGCCGCCCATTGAGCGCCGCTCACGACTCAGGGTCCCCCTCATTCTCGCCGCCGCTTCCCTTCTCGGCAGCTACCTCATGCTCTGGGCTCCCGCTTCGATCCAAGCTTTTTGGCCCCCCCTCGTCGCTTTGGTGATCGTCTTCGCCACCCATCGGGCCGCCCTCGGCCTCGCTCTGGCCGGCCTCTGCGGGATGCTCCTCCTGACGGAAGGCCACCCCTCCCAGGCCCTCTTCACGGGAATCTCGGAACACGCCATCCCGGCCCTGACCAGCCCTTGGCACCTCGGAGCCCTGGTCTTCACCCTCCTCCTCGGGGCCTTCGGGGCCATTTTGGAGCGCGGCGGGGGCCTCCTCCCCATCCTTCTGGGCAGCATGGGCAGCACCGCCCCCAACCAACACCGGCGTCGGCGCTTCCTCACCGCCGTCTTCGGCCTCGGACTGGTCTGCTTTTTCGACGGACTCGCCAACAGCCTCATGGTCGGCCGGGTGGCCCGCCCCCTCGCTGATCGCCTCCGCGTCCCCCGCGTCCTCCTCGCCTACCTCGTCGATACCACCAGCTCCGCCGTGGCCTGTCTCGCCCTCGTCTCCACCTGGATCACCATGCAACTCACCCTCATCAAGGACGGCATCAGGGACCTCCCTCTTGAGGAAGGACCCGCCACCCTCTTCTTCCGCTCCATCCCCCAGAACTTCTACTGCCTCTTCGCCCTCCTCCTGGCCTTCCTCACTATTCGGTACAACTGGCTCATCGGACCGATGGCCAAGGCCCTCCCCACCGTGGAACGCTCCTCCGATTCGGTGCAGCCAAAGGGAGCCCGGCTGTGGAGGGCAGTCCTCCCCCTCCTTGTCCTCCTCGCCGCCATCCCCCTCTTCTACTACTTCCTCCACCACGGAGCCGAGGTCCCGCCCCGCTTCCCCGTCACCCTCGAAAAAATCACCGCCGCCCTCAACAGCGACGCCGGTCCGCTCGCCTACGTTTGCGGCAGTGCCCTCGCCCTGCTCGCCGCGATCTGCTGCGCCCCTCCCTCCATTCGCCTCGGCACGCCCCGCATCGGCGGCGCCGGGGCCTTCCAACTCCTTCCCTCCCTCGGCGTCCTCCTCCTCGCCTGGATCCTCGGCAGCGTCCTCGCCAAACTCGACACGGCCGACTTCCTCGCCGCCCTCCTCGGCAAACACCTCCCCCTCGCCGCCTTCCCCGCCGCCCTCTTCGTGGTCGCCTGCCTCACCTCCTTTGTCTCCGGAACCTCGTGGGGCACCATGGCCCTCCTCATGCCCCTCGCCCTCCCCACCCTCGCACCCATGGCCGCCGAACAAGGCAGCTCCCCCGAAGCCCTCGCCGCCATCGTCCCCACCGTCATCGCCGCCGTCCTCGGCGGTTCGGTCTTCGGCGACCACTGCAGCCCCTTCAGCGACACCACCATCGTCAGCGCCCTCTCCTGCGGCGTCTCCACCCCCGCCCACACCCTCACCCAGCTCCCCTATGCCCTCATCGCCGCCGCCGCCTCCCTCTTCTGCGGCTACCTACTCATCGCCCTCGGCGGCAACCACTGGCTCGGACTCCTCCTCGGCGGCGCGGTCCTTTTTGCGCTCGTTCTTCTTCTTCCCCCGCGCCGCGACAGGCGGCTCCCCGTCAATTGAGATCGTCTTCGGGTCCCAGCTCGGCTCGGGATACTTCATGTGCAGCTTCTTCAGGGTGTCCACCATGATCCGCGCCACGCAAAGGCTCCGGTACCACTTCCGATCCGAGGGAATCACATACCACGGCGCATACTCCCGGGAGGTCGCCTGTATGACATCCTCATAGGCCTCCATGAACTTGCCCCAGCGCGACCGATCAGCCAGATCATCCGGATTGAACTTCCAATGCTTCGCCGGATTCAGCAACCGCGCCTCCAACCGCCGCTTCTGCTCGTCCTTGGAAATATGTAGAAAAAACTTCACGATCACGGTGCCCTCCTCCACCAACATCCGCTCGAAATCCAGAACATGCTGGTAGCGCCGCCTCCAAACCTTCTCCGGAAAAATCTTCTTCACCCGCACCGCCACAATGTCCTCGTAGTGACTCCGGTTGAAGACGGTGATGTGCCCGTTCCCCGGCATCTGCTGATGGATCCGCCACAAAAAATCATGCCGCAATTGCTCCTCGGAGGGCTTCTTGAAGGCCGCCACGTTCAACCCCTGCGGATCGACCCGCGAAAACACATCCTTCACGCACCCATCCTTCCCCCCGGTATCCATGGCCTGGATCACCACCAGGACCCGCCGCTTGTTCTCCGCATACTGCATCTTCTGTAGGGCCTGCAATTCATCCCGGAGCCGATCAAGCTCGGTGAAGTGGTCGTGCTTTCCCTCCCCCTCGTAGAGAACCCGCTCATTCTGATCGATCTTGTCGAGGCTCAGACTCTTCCCCTCGGCGACCCGATAACGTTCCAATGCTCCGCGAACTGACATGTCCCCAGTTCTGACGTAGTGCTCCCGCTCTGACAAGCTTTCAAAGAATTCCTGTCCCCCGTCGCATCCATGAATTTACAAAAGCTGATGTTTATCTCCTCCCGGTTCCGCGCTACAAATCTCCCACCGTCAGCCCTTGCCGGTCGCTGCCAACCTCCAATCATGGATCCCGCCCCGCCCCTCGTCCCCCCCCGTTTGCAAGCGACCATCCACATCGGCGCCAGCAGCATCTCCATGCTCGTCGTCAGCTCCGAGAACCCCGCCGGCACCCCGCCCGAAACCATCGAGTTCATGGAACAGCCGTTCCCCCTCGCCCGGGACATCTTCCGGGTCGGAAAGGTCACCCGCCCCACCACCGAACGCGCCGTCAAGGTCCTCCTCGGCTTCCTCGAAACCCTCAGCGAGTTCGGCATCGGCCCCCTGGAACTCGAACGCGTCGTGGCCACCAACATCCTCGCCGAAGCCAGCAACAGCGATGTCTTCCAAAACCGCCTCAGCATCGCCTGCGGACTCAGCGTCGAGATCCTCGACGACGGCGAGATGACCCGCCTCATCTACCTCAAGACCCGCCGCCGACTCCTCGACACGCCTTCCATGAGGAAGCGCACCACCCTCGTCGTGCACGTCGGCCCCGGCAACACCCGCGCCCTCCTCTTCAAGAAGGGCCGCATCGAACGCTACACCAGCTACCGCCTCGGCACACACCGCAGCGGAGAGGCCGTGGAAGCCACCCACTCCGACGGCCCCGCCCTCCTCCGCGTCATCCACGAGCACATCAGCGGACAGATCGGCCAGATGTGCTTCGACTACCAGGACGAGATCATCGAGGACATCGTCGTCATCGGCTACGAAATCCAACTCCTCAATCCCTTCCTCACCCGCGGCGGCCTCCGCAGCACCCTCAAAAACCTCCGCACCCTCTCCCGCGAGGCCGCCAGCCTCTCCAGCGAGGAACGCGTCCGCGCCTACCAACTCGATTTCCACACCTCCGAGGCCATCCTCCCCGCCCTCGAAATCAACCTCTCCATCGCCGACGCCTTCAAACTCACCAACATCCGCATCCCCGACAGCGACTACGAACGCGGCCTCCTCCTCGACCTCCCCGTCTCCGCAGCCCTCACCACCGGCTTCCAGGCCGAGGTGGTCCGCTCCGCGAAAATCCTCGCCCGCCAATACGAGGCCGATTCCAAACACTTCAACCACGTCGCCTTCCTCGCCAAACGCCTCTTCGAGGAAACCCAGAAACTCCACCAACTCAACGAGCACGACTCCCTCCTCCTCGAGGTCGCCGCCATCCTCCACGAGATCGGCGGCTTCGTCAGCCCCCGCTCCCACCACAAACATTCCCAATACCTCATCGCCAACAGCGAAATTTTCGGACTCGGACGCCTCGATGTCACGGTCGTCGCCCTCGTCGCCCGCTACCACCGCCAGTCCGGACCAAAATCAACCCATACCGCCTATCGAAACCTCCCCGCCCCCGACCGCATCCGCGTCGGAAAACTCGCCGCCATCCTCCGCGTCGCCGACGCCCTCGAACGCGCCCACTCCCAACGCGTCCGCGACATCAGCGTCAAATGCCTCCGCTCCAAAATCCACCTCACCCTCCACGGCGTCTCCGATGCCGCCGTCGAACGCCTCGCCATGCAAGGCAAGGGCAACATCTTTCACGACGTCTTCGGCCTCGAGGTGGTCCTCGTCGAACAAGGCTCCTGATCTCCCCACTCCATGAACTTCATCAACCGCGAACTCTCCTGGCTCGAATTCAACCAACGTGTCCTTGAGGAAGCCAAACGCCCCGACAAACCCCTCCTCGAACGACTCAAGTTCCTCGCCATCACCGGCTCCAACCTCGATGAGTTCTTCCAGGTCCGCGTCGGCGGCCTCGCCATGATGCGCCGCAGCGGCTCCCGCGTCACCGACAGCGCCGGACTCACCGCCACCCAGCAGATCAGCGCCATCCGCAAACGCGTCCTCCAACTCGCCGCCCAACAATACTCCCTCCTCAACGACGAACTCCTCCCCGGCATGAGCGCGGAAGGCATCCGCCTCGTCGAAATGAAGGACCTCACCCCGGGCCAGTTCCTCCAGGCCTCCGCCTACTTCTCCGACTTCGTCTTCCCCCTCCTCACCCCCCTCGCCATCGACCCCCACCGGCCCCCCCCCCCCCCCCCCCCCCC
>JAQCFL010000281.1 GCA_027619375.1 Verrucomicrobiota bacterium
CCCACCGTTGTTCCACGATGGACGCCCCCTCCCCGCTCCTATAGTATCCCCCGCCGCATGCCCTCCTCCCTCCCCCAGGCCCTCCTCGCCCTTCACCTCATGGTCGGCAGCGTCTTCGCCGTCCCCCTGCGCATCGTCACCTTCAACATCGAGGCCAACCGCGACCTCCACGGCAACGTCACCGAGGCCCTCAACAATCCGGGCACCATCGACTACAACTCCGTCCGCGACATCCTCCGCCGCATCGATGCCGATGTCGTCTGCCTGCAGGAACTCGCCAATGCCGACATCGCCGGCGGCACCAACGGCGGCGCCAGCTCCGATGTCCACTCCCTCGCCACCGACCTCGGCTTCGACCCCGTCCACGTCTACATCCCCACCAGCAGCGGTGCCTTCGACTTCAGCCTGCGCAACGCCATCCTCTCCCGCTATCCCATCCTCGACATGGAGGACATCGGCTCCGCCGCCTACCTCGACTCCATCGGTTCCGTCGGCCCCGGCGGCGGCACAGCCAAAGATGTCACCCGCGTCATGCCCGCCGTGGTCATCGATGTCCCCGGTGCCGCCCAACCCGCCACCGTCCTCACCCTCCACGCCAAATCCGATACCGGCCCCGCCAACCGCTTCCGCCGCGCCGTGGAGTTCGCCCGGGTCGAACAATACCTCGCCAACAACGGCCTCGATGCCACCGACAACGTCATCATCCTCGGCGACTTCAACCTCTCCGACTTCAACGACACCTTCACCTCCGAACCCACCAACGGCATGCCCGGCACCTGGAAACGCGGCACGGAAATCGCCCTGCCCATCTCCTACTCCATCGATCCCGACTTCTACTTCCCCGCTCCCTACAATCTCGTCGCCCTCGATCCCCGTGACCTCAACGGCGATCCCTACACCTTCGAGTTGGGCGACACCACCATCGACTTCATCCTCCCCAGCCCCGCCCTCACCAACACCGGCTCCGAAATCTACCGCTCCAACCTCGACGCCTCCAACAACACCGGCCTCCCGAAATCCGGCAGCCCTCTCAACGACCCCACCTCCACCCTCGCCTCCGATCACTTCGCGGTCTTCGCCGATTTCATCCTCGCCGACGAAATCGACGTCCCCGAATACGCCTTCACCTCCCCCACCGGCACGATCCTCGAGACATTCGACACCGAAACCGGCACCGCCGATCCACCCAACTGGACCTCCGACCCCACCGGAAACTGGCTCGGCACCGACGACGGCAGCGCCAACGCCCCCGGCAAATACGCCTTCGGCACCTCCGAAAGCTCCCTCGGCCTCCTCAGCGGCGGCACCTTCACCACCCAATACCACAACAACACCGGCACCCCCATCGTCGCCCTCCAACTTGCCTACCAGGCCGAACAATGGGGCGTCCTCCCCGGCGGCAGTCCCGACACCTGGTCGGTGGAACTGGTCATCGACGGCATCCCCCTCTTCCTCGGTGCCCTCGAATTCACCGCCGACACCACCGGCACCCTCACCCCCGGCACCGCCACGCCCCTCAGCGTCATCCTCTCCAACTTGTCCATCCCTGACAACAGCAGCTTCCTGCTCCGCTTCACCGCCACCCCCGGCATCGGCGCGGGCACCCCCTCCGCCGACGTCTTCCTCAACGAGTTCCACTACGACAACATCGGCGAGGACGAAGGCGAGTTCGTGGAGGTGGTCACCGCCCCCGGCTTCACCGGCACCGCCGCCGACATCGAATTCCACTTCTACACCGGCAGCAACGGCACCACCTACCGTTCCGCCCTCCTCTCCGCCTTCACTCCGGGCTCACAAATAAACGGTTACCAATTTTACTCCCTCTTCCCCTCCAGCATTCAGAACGGCAATCCTCCCGACGGATTCGCCATCGTCGATACCCGCACCAACACCCTCCTCCACTTCCTCTCCTATGAAGGAACCCTGACCGCCACCTCCGGTCCGGCCAGCGGCCTCACCTCCACCGAGATCGGCCAAACCCAGTCCAATGACACCACTGCCATCGGCATGGACGCCATCGGCCTCACCGGCTCCGGTGCCGACAGCACCGACCTCCCCTGGACCAAATTCACCGGCCAAGCCCACACCCCCGGCACCCTCAACCCCGGACAGTCCCTCGCCACCCCCGCGGCCCCGCCCCAGGGCATCGCCATCGACAACGTCTCCCTCACCCTCCTCCTCGACACCGACCGCGACGGCGATCCCGACCTCACCGATCCCGACGACGACAACGACTCCCTCACCGACACCGACGAAGCCTCTCTCGGCACAAACCCCCTCCTCGCCGACAGCGATGCAAACGGCACCAACGACGGTGACGAGGACGCCGACCACGACGGCCAATCCAACGCCGCCGAACTCAACATCACCCTCACCAACCCCCTCGACCGACACTCCCTCTTCACCATCTCCATCACCCCCGATCCCGGCGTCGCCAACCGCGCCATCCTCGTCGTCCCCTCCCTCCCCGGCCGCACCTACACCGTCTCCCGCTCAACCACTCCCGGCAACTGGACCAATCTCGACTCCACCCCCGGCACCGGTTCCACCCTCCTCCTCCCCGTCCCCGGAAACGCCGCCTTCGCCACAAACCTCTTCCGCGTCGAAGCCACTCTCGATTAACTGTCCCCGCCATGACCGCCCCCGACCACGACCAACCCGAACAAATGAACTACGGCCTCCTCGGCGAGGACCAGTCCTCCACCGCCGAAAAACTCGAAAAGTTCACCGGCGTGGTCCCCTGGTCCTACCTCCAGCCCCACTTCAAATCCGGCGTCCTCTACTTCGTCGATCCCGCCCTCCCCCTCGTCACCGTCGGCGCCGCCCTCGCCGACAACAACACCACCCAGGTCGAAGCCTGGCTCAAGGCCGGCGACCTCGTCAAAATCGAAGCCCTCCACGCCACCCAGTGGGAAAACACCAACACCCAGTTCGAATCCCTCGTCGTCTCCCCCTTCGTCCTCTGCCGACCAACCTCCTGATTCCCAACCCTCTGTTCCGCTCAGAAAATGAAGCTCTACCTGCCAGTTATAGATCGAGAGCCGTTCTTCACAGGTTGGCACACAAAGGAAGCTCTATTCGATTCTGGTTGTCCGCATTGCGGAACTCAAATCCGGATCGAGTTCAAGGAAATGCTATACGCGGCTTGGGGATGGAAGGACGAGATGCAGGAGGGATTGAAGAAGAAGTTGGCCGAGATCTTTGGCATCAATCTGTCAAACAATTCAATCGGCTTGGGGATGCCAAGTGTTGTTGCACGGTCCTGCACAGAGTGTGGCAAATCATCCTACTTCTATTTTCACTTCCGAGAAACGAGCAATTCGGTCTACTCGATTTCTCTAAGAGGAGGGGCAACCGATGAACCAAAGCAAGCCGAAGAAGGCAGTGGTGGACAAGCGTCTACCTGAATCGAATCTAAACGATTCTCGTAGTTCCAACCTTCATCCTGCAACTGGAGGGTCGCCCTCGGAAGGAGCTGCCAGACCTCAGACGAACTCTGACCCTTTGCCTCCGGTCTCGTTCTTCTTGCCTCAAGTCTCTGGTCTCTGGTCTCTGGTCTCCGACTTCTGACCTCTGGATTCTGACCTCTGGATTCTGAATACTGGATTCTGAATACTGGCTTCTGAACTCTAACTCCCCCCCATCGCCTCCCCCGCGATCCGCCCCGTCGTCCAAGCCGCCTGGAAATTAAACCCGCCCGTCACCCCATCCACATCGAGCACCTCGCCGGCGAAATACAGCCCCGGCACCAACTTGCTCTCCATCGTCTTCAGATTCACATCCTTCAAGCGCACCCCCCCGCAGGTCACAAACTCCTCCTTGTTCAAACTCTTCCCGCGCACCGCAAAACATCCCCGCACCAGCTCGTCGCAAAGCCGCTGCGTCTGCTCCTTGCGCACTCCCGCCCAGGTCTGCTCCGGACCGATCCCCGCCGCCCCGCACAGCCGTTCCCACAAACGCCGCGGCAACCCATCCACCAGCGATCGCCCCATCACCTTCCGCGCCCCGTGCTTCTCCCGCTGCGCCGCCATCCATTCCTCCACCTGCGCCGCTCCCCGCCCCGCCGTCCAATCGATCACCAACTCAAACGCATAATCCTCCTCCGCCAACACCCGCGCCCCCCACGCCGACAACTTCAACACCGCCGGCCCACTCACCCCCGTGTGCGTCACCAGAATCGGCCCGCTGCTCTCCACCCCCATCGCTTTCACCGAGACCTCCGGCACCGACACCCCCGGCAGCCCCGCCAAGCGCTCATCCTCAATGTGAAAGGTGAACAGCGACGGCACCGGCGGTTCCACCACATGCCCCAACTCCTCCACCGGCCGCCGCGCCTCCGCACTGCGCACCCCTCCCGCCGCCATCAACACACACCGCGCCTCCAGTTCTTCGCCCTCCGTCGTCTCCACCACAAACCCTCCACCCTCCCGCACCCGGATCGCCTTCGCCCCGCACCGCGTCCGCCATTGCACCCCAAGTTTCCGCGCCTCCCCGGTCAGACAATCAATCACCGTCTGCGAGGAGTCCGTCACCGGAAACATCCGCCCGTCCCCCTCCGTTTTCAACACCACCCCCCGCTCCGCAAACCACGCCACGGTGTCCTCAACCTGCCACCGATGCAGCGGACCGATCAGGCTCTTCTTCCCCCGCGGATAATGCCGCACCAACTCCCGCGGATCGAAACAGGCATGCGTCACATTACAGCGCCCCCCGCCCGAAATCTTCACCTTCCCCAACACCGTCGCCCCCCGCTCCAGGATCAGCACCTCCCCCGCCCCCGCCTCCGCTGCCGCGATCGCCCCGA
>JAQCFL010000282.1 GCA_027619375.1 Verrucomicrobiota bacterium
CTGGATAGAGCAACGGACTTCTAATCCGTAGGTTACAGGTTCGATTCCTGTCGGGAGCGCCACTCCAAAACAGGCGAAAAACCCTTATTTGTAGGGCCATTCATCCACTCCCCCGCTGAGGGGCCAGTTCGCCAGAGTCCGCGCAATTGCGTGGGAATCCGCCAAAATGGCCATCTATCGGCAACTGAATCGGCAACTGTTTTGGCCCTCTTAAGCACAATTATGCTCCCCCTGCCGACCCCCGTTGCTCGCCGCGCCCGGGAAGGACGCTCCACCCCGAGCGCCTGACGGAACCCCGATCCAAAACCACCGAGCAAGGGGGACTCCACATCCTCCTTTCTCTACAATAGTTGAGTTAACGTCCAAATTTCGACAAATCCAGCCCCTTGGCTTACTATCCAACCCTCCGGCAATCCGGACCCACCTGTCCCATCATTGCCGATCCTGAAGCTCAAATTCCCATCAAAATACCATGTTTGACTCGATCTACTTCAGCTCCTCCTGGGAATTCCTGGGCAACCATCCCGACTGGAAGCTCACCTTTACACAAGACCAGCCAACCAGAGGCCCGGTAATCACCGAAGGACGCATTAGGGCCGTTCACCAGGATCTCAATATCCGGGCGTACGGCTCCAACGAGACCAAGACCTTGACGAAGTTCTCCGTGTCCTCCCTCCCAGCGCTCTTGCACGGCCAGAACGGCATGCCCCTGTCCGGCCAGGAGGAGGTCGACGCCGCCTTGGAGGTTCTGGACCGCCTCCTCGGCCAGATCGCCAGGCCCCTGGACAAGACGCGGACCTTCATCAAAGTGGACACGTCCTTGAACCTCTTCAACCTGCCCTACCGGCACATTGACGTCGCCCTTCAGCGCAGCAAGCTCCCCGGCTCACGACAAGCTGTCGTCCACTACGTCGGCGAGTCCCTCACTTACCGGCGGGGCTTTACCGAGCTCCAATTCTACGACAAGCGGCTGCAGATGGTAGCCAAGGGGCGGGTGCCCAAAGGACAGGAGCAGCACCTTGATCCATGTACGCGGGTGGAGCTCAGACTTGAGACCAAGGATCTGGATAAGGAGCTGGGTGACGGCCAACCGGTCACCGATCTCCAGATTCCGCCCGCCTACGAGTGCTTGCGCAGGCATATCCTGTCCCTTGGATTGACTCGTATCGACGGCGTCCACAACCTTGATACCTACCTCGCACGTGTCGGCGTGGAGTCCCCTGAGCTACTGGACCTCTACCTCAAGTCCTGCCTCAAACCCGACTACGCCAGAAGAAAGCTAAATGAGATCAGCGCCATGATGCCCCTTATGGCAGACAACCCGATTGACTGGGACGTCATCCTGCCTGTGGACCATCCCCCGCTGGAAATGCAGAACTACGTTCCCGGAGCCCTCTTCGGCGAGCACCGGGACCTGGTCGAGGAGGTCCGGACCCGCCGCGGCATGGGGACTGGTCCGCACCGTGCCTTTGAGGGGACGTAGAAGGAAGATAGGTACGCGGCTGGCGCCAGCCAGCCGCTTTGAACCGGAGGTGCGCAGGCCTGGCAGACGGTGCAGACGCCGAGTATCGCGGAGCCCCTCGGAGCGGAGCGGAGAGGGGTGACGGGTGCTCGGGGTCGAACCGCCCGAAGGGGCGCGAAGCGCTCGGCCTGCGCCGCAGCACCCCCCAGTGAGGGGAAACAGCGGGGTAATAGCCTCATCACCTCACCGCTCCACACCCCGACTACTTCCTGCCGCTGAAGGAGGGACGTCCCGGCCCCCCGCGAAGCGGAGGGGGACGGGTAAGGACCGTAAACGCCCCACCGCGTCGAACATGGAACATCTCCAAAACCTTCCCCATGAAACCCATACAGCGTTGGCCGCAGGACAGGGCTCCTAGCCTCCTGAAATGGCTTCCCCTCCCCTACCCCTCCATGAGGCCTACCTTTTCTGCGTTGAGGGAATAGGAGGCTTTACAGCGATCCCTCCGCTGCAGCACCCCTCGCGCTGTAGATGTCTGCGATGGCGTGCAACGTGATGACCATTCCTGAAGCCAGCGGGGCCTTGAGGATCCCGGTGCCCGAATGGTGCCTAAATTTTCCGGGCGCGGGTGCGGCTCCCGCTTCATCGGTCGCTGCATAGCCTGCCCCCCCTGCCCCAACTGGCGCCATGTCAAGTGCGCCATCCGCCGCCTGGCAGGCTGGGACGTGTAATCTCCCCTCTGGAGGATCCACCCGGGCCCACTCGAGGGCGCTGGCCACGAGCTACGGCACCCTGGGCATCGGACGAGTTTCTCCATGTAGGGGGAGAGGCTCGTAGCGGGTCCGGGAAGGCCACAATGGAGGCAATCGCCGGTGCAGTCCGTCTCTGCGGTCCGGCACTCACCCGGCGTGTAACCTCAGAAGGAAACGCCACCCGACACCTTCTACAAATTCCGTCAGGTCCACTGCTACACCCTCCCCGAGGATCCCCGGCGGAAAAACGACACGCATTGTCGGGTTTCCTCCGCCTCGCTCAAATCCCCGTCCCTGCCCGCCCCACTGCCCCCGTCCTTCTGAAACCACTTGAGATGGCATTGCCGGGCGGGAACGGGACCGCCCAATCTGCTGGCGGCAAGGGTATCGAGGACCTCCCCTTTCCACTGGTCCTGTCCGGGGGGTGGCGGGCTCGGTCAGCCTCGACGAGGGAAGTCACCACTGCCTCATGCATGGAGAGATTCCGTGCCCAGAACGCTCACCAACCCGACCGGGCTGCACTTGCGCTGCGGTCGTCGGGCTCTTGACTGCCCCGCCCCGCAGGATTCCACCTTGTTGCCGGCTGGCGGCCAGCCCCCACTACTAGGAGGATTCCAGTGACTACGATGCCTTAGGACTAGCGAGCCTGGAGCAATACGTCCACTTCCGCGCCTCCTACCCGGGTGGCTCCACCAAGGCGAACAAGCTCGTGAAGAACGACTTCATCAGCCAGGGCGAGGATCGCGACCTCCTGTGCCTGGAGGACGTCCTCGACGCCTTCCGCGCCTTCCATGGAGGCGAAGGCCTGCCGGCTTGGCTGGAGTGGCGGGATTGGGGGATTTAGGGGGGGGGCTCCGGGTCGGCAGCAAGTGCCATTCACTTCAGAGGTGCCGGCTCAGGATCTGCCCGTTGGTCGGAGTGAGTTCCCAGCGTCTCAGCCTGAAGCTACGCCGACCATTATTCCTCCGTGGTAATGGTCGGCAGCAGGGTGCCCACCCTGCAACTACTTCCGGGGTTCACAGGTTGGGTGAATTGGGGGCGTGGGTTTGAATCCGGATGAAGACTTCTGGAGGGGCTTGGTGATGGTCCAAAAGATGTTGGAGGCACTGCCAGGCCTTCGTCGAAATGGCATCGAGGAGATCGTGTGGTGAAAGATCCAGGGGAAGGCCGCTTGCCGCGAGGCGGCGGAGGGGTTCGATGTGGTCGCCCCAGAAAAAGGCACTCAGGAGACGGCGATGGTTGCGGCCCTGCAAGGTCTGCATGAAGGTGTTCCCGGGAAGCGACACACAGGCGAAGCTGTTCCCGTCCCCCGGGTCCAACTCGCGGACCACCTGCTCCACCAGCGGCCAGGAGGGATTCCGGCGGCGCAGGCCCGCTTCATTGATCAGCAGCATGCCGTCCAGCCGGGGCTCCTCTTTCGACTTCGTGCGGGTGGCGGGCGTGGGGCTGGTTGGGCCGGACGAAGGCCGACCGAGCGGGAACAACGGCGGCGTGAAACGGGCCGGGGAGATCGCGATGGGGACGCTCGGGATGGTGATGTTTCTCATGACGACAGTCCACCAACAGGCCTCGAACATCCGCGGGGGCAGGCCTGTTCCAATAGGGCCTTCCGTTTGTAATTTAATCCACGGTCGCCCCGAGCGTCACGCACTGGGGCGCCGCATCACCAGACCCACCCTGCCCAAAAGCGAGTTGGGCAAGGCGTTGAGCTACGCCATAGGCCGGATGCCCGACTTGTCTCCCTACCTGAACAATGGCCGCATCGAGATCGACAACAACGCAGTCGAGGCCACCATCCGCCCGACCAGGCTCGGAGCGAAGAACTGGATCGAGGGTTTCGCATCCAAGAAAGAGGATTCCCCTGAGCACCCCCCAGCCTCTGTCCCACCCCACCAGCTATCGTTCCCCCATGACCTACCCGGAGTTCACCGCCCTCCTCATGGCCTCCGCCCGACCCGTGATCCTCCTCGAAGGCAGGCGTTCCATTTCCTCCAGCGACTTCCGAAGGGCCCACACCACCGCCCGCCATCTGGCAGAGGCTTTCCCGCATGCCCTCTTTCGCTCGGGAAACGCCGACGGCTCCGATCAGGCCTTCACCGATGGCATCGCCACCGTCGATCCCTCCCGCCTGCAGATCATCGCCCCGTATCAGAGCCACCGCCGCCAATACCGCACCCCCGGTGCCACCTACGAGTCACCGGACAGCCTCAATCGTGCCCAGGAGGAAACCATCGCCGGGCACACCATCCAGGCCACTCCCCGGAACAGTCGGCTCATCGACCGCCGGGCCGACAGTGGCCCCCTCGCCGCCAAGGCCCGCTACCTGATGCGCGACACGATGAAGGTCACCGGCCACTCCGAAACCTTCCCCCCTCCCACCGTCGCGCTCTTTTACGTCAGCCTCGACGACCCCGAAGCCGGCGGCACCGGCCACACCATCCGCGTCTGCCGCCAGCACGGAGTGCCCTACGCTTTCCAGAACTCATGGGACAGTTGGTTCGAGTAGGTTCTAATATTTTGGGCCTCTTCCGCCGAATCAGTGGGTGGATGAGGAGTGAAAGCTTCAATTTGGCAGCCTTCCGATCACGC